>JAYUTP010000091.1:0-2123 GCA_043755075.1 Tenderia sp. (SeqCode) | reverse complement strand
TGTGATGGATGCATTTGGCACTGCTCATCGTGCTGAGGGTTCTACCCATGGTGTGGCTAAGTTTGCCAAAGTCGCTTGTGCTGGCCCGTTGTTGGCTGGCGAACTTGATGCACTGGGCAAGGCTTTAAAGGCCCCAACTCCGCCACTGGCCGCGATTGTTGCTGGTTCTAAGGTTTCGACTAAGCTGACCATTCTTGATTCCATGGCAGATAAAGTGGATAACATGATTGTAGGTGGTGGTATTGCCAATACGTTTATGCTCGCAGCGGGTTTGAAGGTGGGCAAGTCACTGGTAGAGGCTGATCTGGTAGCCGAAGCCCGTAAAATTATGGATAAGATGGCGGCCCGTGGCGCTGAAGTGCCCATCCCGATTGATGTGGTGTGTGGCAAAGAGTTTTCCCCGACCGCTGTGGCGACCATTAAGGATGTTAAAGATGTGGAAGATGATGACATGATCTTCGATATCGGTCCAAAAACTGCCAAGATGCTGGCTGAAAAGTTGAAGAGCGCGGGTACAATCGTCTGGAATGGCCCTGTCGGTGTTTTTGAATTTGATCAGTTTGGCGCAGGCACCAAGACTCTGGCCCTGGCGATTGCGGACAGCCCTGCCTTTTCCATCGCTGGCGGTGGTGATACATTGGCGGCTGTAGATAAATATGGCATTGCTGACAAGGTATCTTACATCTCTACTGGTGGCGGTGCCTTTCTGGAGTTTTTAGAAGGTAAGGTTTTGCCAGCGGTTGCAATTTTAGAAGAGCGTGCCAAGTAAATTAAAGCGTGGTTGCGTCATTTGGCATCGGTATGCCGGTCGCTTCCGTTTGATAAAGAAACAATTACTCAGGTATTAAGTCAAATATATGTTTAGACGCACAAAAATTGTTGCCACCCTTGGGCCGGCAACCGATGACCCTAAGGTGCTGGATGATTTGATTCAGGCGGGCGTGGATGTAGTGCGCGCCAACTTCTCTCATGGATCAGCAGAAGATCATATAAACCGTGCTGAGTTGGTTCGGGATCGTGCCCGTGCCCATGGCCGACAGGTTGGTGTATTGGCCGATCTGCAAGGGCCTAAGATTCGTACAGCCCGTTTTAAAGAGGGTAAGGTTCTGCTTGTTGAGGGTGACCGTTTTATCCTCGATGCGGCGATGTCGATCACTGATGGTGATAAGGAGCGGGTGGGTCTTACCTACAAACAGTTGCCTAATGATGTCAACCGTGGCGATACCTTGCTACTGGATGACGGCCGTATTGTTCTGTGGGTTGAAGAGGTTAAAGGGCAAGAGATTATTTGTAAGGTTCAGGTCGCCGGCATCCTTTCCAATAATAAAGGTATCAATCGTATGGGTGGTGGGCTCTCTGCTGCTGCTCTGACTGAGAAGGATAAAGAGGATATTGTGACAGCGGCGCAGATGCGTGCTGATTATGTTGCCATCTCTTTCCCACGTACCGCAGCGGATGTCAATGAGGCGCGTGAACTTCTGCGTGCAGCAGGTGGTCATGGTGGTATTGTGGCTAAAATTGAACGGGCAGAGGCGATTGAGAATCTGGAAGAGATTATTGCTGCTTCTGATGCAGTGATGATTGCTCGTGGTGACCTGGGTGTTGAGATCGGCGATGCTGAGTTGCCAGCAGTACAGAAACGTATCATTAAGCTGGCCCGTGCTATGAACCGTGTGGTTATCACTGCTACCCAGATGATGGAGAGTATGATTGAGAACCCGATTCCAACCCGCGCTGAAGTGTTTGACGTGGCTAATGCGGTGCTTGATGGTACTGATGCGGTGATGTTGTCTGCGGAGACTGCGGCGGGAAAATATCCTGCCAAGGCGGTTGCGGCGATGGGGCGTATCTGCATCAGCGCTGAGAAACAGGAGATGGCGATGACCTCAGATCATCGTATCCATAGCCAGTTTACCCGTATCGATGAGGCGATTGCCATGTCGGCGATGTATACCGCAAACCATCTGGGTGTGAAGGCGATAGCCTGTTTGACTGAATCGGGTGCTACGCCGCTCTGGATGTCTCGCATCAGCTCAGGGATTCCTATTTATGCCATGACTCCGCATGTGGAGACTCGCCGTAAGGTGACACTGTATCGTGGTGTCTGCCCGGTTAGCTTTGCG
>JAYUTP010000090.1:0-10276 GCA_043755075.1 Tenderia sp. (SeqCode) | reverse complement strand
GCCGACTACTGGGTCTACAGCTTTGCCCAGCAGGCCGATGGCGGGCTTTGGATAGGTACCTGGGCGGGTGCCAATTTCATCCCTGCCGATGGCGGTGAGATGAAGACTTATGTCAAGGAGCTGGTCAATGAGTGGGTCTACGGCCTGGGTGTTGATTCCAAGCAGCGCGCCTGGTTTGGCACTGAGGGCGGCGTCTCCATGTTCGATGGTCAGGAGTGGCACTCGTGGACTCACAAAGATGGTTTGGGCGCGGCGAATGTCAGTAATTTACCGATCAGTCTCAACACGGGTCTTGGCACCCGCTCGCGCCACGATTTGACGGTCTCCACGGATGGCCGCTCCACCTACAACCCCAGCTACGTGCTCTGCATCCTCGTTGATCGCAAGGACACCGTTTGGGCCGGTACCTGGGGCGGTGGTGTTAGCTACTTTGATGGCAAACAGTGGCGTAATTACTCCAGCAAGGATGGTTTGGCGGGTAATGTGGTCTACAGTATTGCCGAGGGTGAGGATGGTTCGTTCTGGTTTGGCACGGATAATGGCGTAAGCCGTTTTGATGGAGAGCATTGGTACAGCTATGGCCGTGAACAAGGGGTTATCTCCGATCACGTTTATGCCATTGCCAGCGTGCCGGGTAATGAGGTGTGGGTGGGCACCCGGGGCGGTGTCACCCGTATTGGAACAGCAGCGGTAGTAAAAAAACCCGCTGTGGAAGCAGGGAAAATCGATGAAAAATAAACCAGCACTGGTGGTCTTGGGGGTGTTGCTGGCGGCGGGGATTGTGACTGGTGCCTATCAGCTGGGCCAGCGCAATGATGTTGATGCGACAGAAAAAACGACAGTAGCAGTCAGCGGCGCAGAGGCGGCTTCACCACAACAGAAAGTGGGTAACTTCCCGGATGAGGGCAGCCAGACGGCAGATGGAAGGCGTTTCAGCCACTTTCGTGTGGGTAACCGCAACGTCAAAAGCATGTATGCCGATGGCCGTTTTATCTGGATCGGTACCTCCGGCGGGGTGATCCGTTATGACTCCGAGACCGACGATTATCAGCTCTTCAATAACAAGAATTCAGGGCTGCTCTCTAACGGCATCTTCCATATCAGTCGTTTGGGTGAGCGTATCGCGGTCGGGACTTATGGCGGTGGACTGGCGCTGTTGACGCCAGAGACCAATGAGTGGCAGATCATCAACATCCAGCAGGGGTTGGCGGATCAGTTTGTCTACGATGTATTGAAGGCCAAAAATGGCGATGTCTGGATCGCTACCTGGTCGGGTGCTAATCGAGTGCGTCAAGGCGATTTTGACAATCCCAAGGCGTGGGAAACCTTCACTATGGAGAATACCCAGGGTGGTCTGCCTAATCCGTGGGTCTATGGTGTTCGCGAGGGGTTGAATGGCGATATCTGGTTTGCCACCGAAGCGGGCATAGCGCGCTACCGTGATGGCAAGTGGCAAAATTGGCAGCACAAGGATGGCTTAGGTGCCGACCATGCGTTGGTGAGTGACGCCAATCCGTTCAAGAATGATCCGGGCAAAGCCTCTTCACATCATTCGCGCCAGAAGCAGGAACAGGGGCTGGAAGGGGTCAATGATGCTTACAATCCCAACTACGTGATCTCCATGGCAGTGCAGTCTGATGGCACGGTTTGGGCGGGCACCTGGGGCGCGGGGCTGTCGCGTTTCGATGGCAAGCAGTGGCAGACTTACACCACCAAAGATGGTTTGCCCGCCAACCATATCTTCATGCTCTACCTCGATAAACAGCAGCGGCTCTGGATTGGCACCAGTAAAGGATTGGCGCGCTTCAATCCTAATGGGAATACCAAGGAGGCGCGGTTTGAGCTCAAAGGGGTGGCAGATGGGCTCTATGCCGAGAACGTATTTTCCATGGCCAATGCCCAAGATGGCAGTCTCTGGATTGGCAGTTTTGGTGGTGTCTCTCACATCGAACAGGGCTGGTAGGGGTGGTGCGCTGTAGGGGGCGCTTGGTATGAAGAGTTTGGGTACCCGCATCGCGCTGGTTTTGGCCAGCGTCTTGTTTGTGCTAGTGCTGATAGCGGGGCTGTGGATCGAGCGGCAATTAAGTGAGGCAATCTATAGCGAGGAGGTGGATCAATCCAAGGTTCATGCCCAAACACTTGTGGCCAGTCTGCGTATCCTGATGCTCAATGGTCAAGGCACCCAGGCGCGTGCCTGGCTCGACAGTATGCATGGGGTGGCAGGGATTGTTGATATTGGAGTCTTACGCCGTGATGGCGGAGAAGCCTTTACCGATTTGAGTACTGTTAATCGTGTTAACGAATATCTTGATGCGCTGGTCTTTGAGCGCGAACCGACTCCTCGCCATCACGCCCCTTATGCCCCGGAGGGGGCGTTTCAGCAGGCGCTGAACGGCGCGGTGGCCGTTGATTTCGCTTTTCCAAAAGTGCTGACGGTTCTCTACCCGATTGCGGTTGAGACTGAGTGCCTGGCTTGTCATGGTTATGATAGTTCTCCCCTCCGAGGTGTGCTGCGGCTGAGTCTGTCGCGGGAGCAGAGCCTTGCTCGTATCGATAACATGCGCAGCAATCTATGGGTAATTGCCGCCATTCTGGTGGTGATTATTGCGGTGACTGTCTGGGTGGCGCTGCGATTTAGTGTGCTTCTCCCGATCAATCGTTTGCGTGATGCGATCAGCCGTGTGGGTGCTGGTGAGCGCCATGTTGAATTGCCGCTGCACTGGCGCGATGAGCTGGGGCAGGTGGCAGCGGTATTTGGTGTGATGCAGGGCGAGCTGCTGGCCAACGAGACACGTATTCGTGCGGTGACCAAAAACGCCTTTGACGCCATCATTACCGCCGATGAGGCGGGTGTCATCGACAGCGTTAATCACGCGGTTGAAAAAATGTTTGGTTTTTCTGCTGCTGAATTACTGGGTGAAAATATCGCTGTATTGATGCCCGAGCCCTACCGTAGCGAGCATGATCGTTATATTGATCATTGCCTGATTACCGACAAGGGGCGGCTGATCAACAACCATCTGGAGGTGATTGGTCGGCGCAAGGATGGCACCACCTTTCCGATTGAACTCTCTCTGAGCGAGATGTTTATTGGCAAGAAGCGCTACTTTGTCGGGATCGCCCGCGACATTACCGAGGCCAAACAACAGACTGCGGCGCTGAAATATCAGGCACTGCATGATGGTCTTACTGAGCTGGCGAATCGCACTCTGCTGTCGGATCGTATTCATCAGACTGTGTTAATGGCGCAACGTAACCACCAGCCATTTGCGCTGTTAATTATGGATCTGGATCGCTTCAAGGATATCAACGATACTCTCGGTCATCACTATGGTGATCTGATTCTGCAGCAGGTGGCGCGGCGAGTGCGGAATGTCCTACGTGAGTCCGACACTATTGCGCGTCTCGGCGGCGATGAGTTTGCAGTGCTGTTGCCCAAAACCGAGTTGAGTCAGGCCAAGCACATTATCGATAAGCTGCTCAAGGCGATCGAAGAGCCGTTCCTGATCAATGAACAGGTGTTGCATGTGGGGGGCAGTATTGGCGTCACCCTTTACCCCCAACATGGTGAAGATGAAGTGACGCTGATGCAGCGGGCCGACGTCGCCATGTACGTGGCTAAACGAAATCATAGCGGTTACGCCGTTTACGACCCCTCCACAGATCAGCACAGTCTGCGCAATTTGGCGCTGCTAGGGGAGTTGCGTGGGGCTATTGAGCGCAATCAGCTGGTGCTCTTTTATCAGCCCAAAATCAATATGGCCACAGGTAAGATCTTCGGGGTTGAGGCGCTGGTGCGTTGGCAGCATCCCGTCCATGGGCTGATGTATCCCGATGAGTTTGTCCCGCTGGCGGAACAGACCGGTCTGATTGCGCCATTGAGTATGTGGGTGCTCAAGGTCGGCTTGTTGCAGTGTCAGCAGCACCATGTCGAAGGGATGAAGCTCCACATGGCCGTAAACGTGTCGGTACGCAACCTTCATGACCCCAAATTTCCCGAGAAGGTGGCGCGCTTGATTGAAGCGAGCTGCGGTGACCCGAGCCGCTTACGACTGGAGATTACCGAGACCGCCATCATGGCCGATCCAGCCCGGGCATTGGAGACACTCAACTCACTCAGCGCCATGGGGGTGTTGCTCTCGATTGATGATTTTGGTACCGGTTACTCATCGCTCTCTTATCTGAAACAGATGCCGGTGGACGAACTCAAGATCGACAAATCTTTTGTCTTAGGCATGCAGGATGATCCAAGTGATGTGGTGATTGTCCGGTCGATCATCGATCTGGCCCACAACATCGGCATCCCGGTCGTGGCAGAGGGAGTGGAGAGTCAAGAGAGCTATGACCTGCTCAAAAAGCTCGGCTGTGATGCGGTGCAGGGGCACTTTATTAGTGAGCCACTGCCGATAGCGGCGTTTATGCGCTGGATGGAGCAGTCGCCCTGGGCTGGGAAAGATCAGTAGCCACTATTTTTTGCTGAGTTGCGCCTTATCTTCATTCTCGGCGGCGGCCTGGGCGGTTTCATCGGCAGTGAGTGGGCGATAGACGTCTACCTTTCTAAAAAATTGATCAACAATATAGACACGTCCCGACTCATCCACGGCCACCCCAGCGGGCAACATATAGTTGCCTGGTTTGCTTGATTGGCCGCGCTGGCCGATCACCATCAGCAGCGTTCCCGTGGGGTCAAATATCTGCACATTGCCAAAGGCGGTGTCCACTACGTAGACATTGCCCGTGGGGTCAGTGGCGATCCCTTTTGGGCTGAAAAACTGGCCGGGATAACGGCCGATGGTGCCGAAATTATGCAGATAGTGCCCCTCATGATTGAAGGCCTGAACCCTGAAGTTGCCCTTGTCGACCACATAAACTGTGCCATCAGCGGCGGTGGTCACCTGGAGTGGCAGGTTGAATTGGCCCGGTTCGGTGCCACGGCCACCGACTTTGGTGATAAGCCCGCCGGTGCGGGCGTCGAGGATATACATGTCGTGGTCGGCACTATCGACGCCCCCGGTATCAATGACGTAAAGCCTGAGGCCATCGGGTGAGACAGCCACCCCGGTGGGGCGCTGGAACTGCTGTGGCCCGCCGAGGAAACGTAGAAACTTGCCATCCAGATCAAATACGGTAATACGGCGATGGCTGACATCGGCAACAAACAGTTCATTCAGCGATGATATCGCCAGTCCGGCTGGCTTGCCCAACTCGGCCGGTTTGTCACGGCCAAACTCCTTGTATTGCGCACCTTTAATATCGAACATGATCACGGCGCGCTGCACCGTGTCGGTGACGTAGATGCGGCCATCTCTGACGGCAACGGCAAAAGGTTTTACCAGTCCCTTGGTTTCCTCCTCAACGCCGGTGGCGTAGCGGCGCAGCACCTCCATGCGGCTCGGGATTTCGACGTTGCTGTTGTAGCGGAGCGTGCGTTCAAAGATAAAACGCGGCGCGTCCGGCCGGGAAGGGAAAACCGGCGCTTCAAATTCGCTCTCAGGCAGTGGTGGTGTGGTGCTGCAGGCGGCCAGTATCAGGGCCAGCGAGATAGCGGTGATGACGCGCAGTCGCGTTTTTACTTGATGTGGCATGTTTCACACAGGTGCTCGGCACCCGTGCGCAATAGGATATTGACGTCTGGGTTGTGGACGTTATGGCAGGTGGCGCATTCGACGCGGTTGTCAAAAATCTTGACGCCATTCTCGAAGCCATAGGCGTTATCAACCGGGCGGTAGTCCGGGTCTTTGGCGTTGAGGCCAGCGTATTCCATCGAGATTGGGTGATCGTTCTGCAAGTCGGTGCCAAGGTGTTTGATTTCGATGCTGTGGGCAGCAACGCCGTTGTGGCATTTGCCGCAGTTCATCAGATCGTTGCCGCCATTGAGGCGCAGATGGAGTGAGGCGTCGGCAGTGCTGTCCCAACCATCGGGTTTGAATACGGTCATGTCCACACCCATGGTGCCGTCGTGACAAGAGAGGCAGAGTAGGCTGATGGGGCTGGGCGTGCGTACTTTGTTATCGAGAGTGCGGCTGTCGTAGAGGTCATAGCCGCCAGTGGCGGGTCGGAAGCGATTCCAGCCAGGGATTCCCCCCAGTTCTGTCGTATCAGCACCATTCTTCTCGGCGGGGATGTGGCAGTAGACGCAAGGTGAGCCGTAGTCCGCAAAGGCTAAGCCGGACATGGCCGTTACCCCAGCCCTTTTGTTAAGGCCGGTGAAGTCGTGTTTGGTGCCAAGGATTGTACCCGCGCCCGTGGCGCTACTGATGCAGAGTGCCACCGCTGCCAGCAGCAGACGCCGGGTAGTATTGTTTGCCAGGTGGTTTAACAAAAATTTTTGCACACGATTGACCATCAAAAAGGCTACCAATTAAATAGGATACAGCGCTGCCATCGGGTAGCGCAAATGGTTATTTTGCGAGAAAATGGTAGGCTCTTCGTAAGAGGATGGCTTGGCAGTTTGCCATATGCGCGTAGCGCTTTCCGCAAGACTAAGTGGTGCATTTTTTGAAATTCAAAAAAACTCTATTCCTGGCGATTTCCGGTTTGTTGCTGTCACTCTGGCTGCCGACCTCCGGGGCGGCTGCCGTTACGCCGGATCAGGCGGCCAAGATTTATAGTGGAAACTGCGCGGTCTGTCATGGTGAGCGTGGCGATGGTCAAAGCCGCGCCCGCTTTGGTCTGAATCCGCCGCCACGCGATTTCACCTCTGCCCAGGCGGCAAGCCAGTTAACTCGTGACGTGATGATCACGGCCGTCACCCACGGCAAACCAGGCACCGCCATGGTGGCGTGGCAGGAGAGGCTTTCTGCGGCGGAGATCGAAGGGGTGGTTGATTACGTGCGCGCCACCTTTATGGTTGTGGCAGCGCCGCTGCCGTTGCCGGATGAGCCTCAGCAACTTGCCTCTTCTCCGAGTCGTAAGGTCGCTCCTGCGACCGCCATGGAAGTTGGCAAAAAAATATTTGAAGATAATTGCCGCGTTTGTCATGGTGATCGCGGTAATGGCGCTACTTGGACTAATACCGTGCTTGATCCGGCACCACGCAACTTCACTGCGCCGCAGTCGCGCCGTATTCTCACTCGCAAACGGATGCTAGCGTCAGTCACCTATGGCCGTGAAAACACCGCCATGATGTCATTTGCCGCGCGCCTTTCAAAGGATGAGATTGAGGCGGTGGTGGACTATATTCGCGCCACCTTCATGAAGGGCCCCGTAATCTCTGATGCGGGCGCGGTTGATCTCGCTGCCGCCACGGGCGACCATGGCACCGCGACGCGCCATGCCCCAGCCATGGCGGGTGTTGCTGGTGCCGCGATGGCGCCGCGCAGTCATGAGGCGGTGTCGGCCGCAGCAGCGGTAGATATGAAGGCTGGTTTCCCCGGCGATCTTAAAGGTAACTTCATGATGGGGCGCAAATTTTATCTCGAAAATTGCAGTACCTGTCATGGCGATCGTGGCGATGGTCAGGGGCCGCGCGCCTCCTTCATCGAACCCAAACCGCGTAACTTCCTTCACTCGGATGCGCGTCAGCAGCTCAATCGCCCCGCGCTCTTCAAGGCAATTTTCCTCGGCAAACCGGGAACCGTCATGCCAGCCTGGGGCAAGGTGCTAACACCTCAACAGCTCGCTGATGTGGCTGAGTATGTCTTCGAGGATTTTATTCACCCCAACCCTGACTCCATCAAGCATCAGGCTGAAGATGAGTCTGAGGTATTTGATCGGGTCAATAAAAAAAAAGCCAACTAACGGCTGATCGCGCTGAGCAACGACTGCCAAAGGCAAGCAGCGTCATTCCCTCGACCGTGGAGGTGGCGGCGGGCAGCCGTGCCATCACCGATTTTGACAAGGGACGGGATATCTATAATTTCCGTTGTTACTTCTGTCACGGTTACGCCGGTGATGCCAAAACATTGGCCGCCACCTACCTAAATCCACCGCCACGCGACTTTAGTACCACCGCACTTGATAAACTGCCCCGCGCCAGCATGATCAAATCGGTCGTTGATGGCCGTATGAACACTGCCATGGCAGGCTTCAAAGATGTGCTGAGTGCCAAGGAGATTGAGTGGGTGGTTGATTTTGTGCGCCAGGCCTTTATGGGCAGCGACAAACTTAACACCCGTTACCATACTGAAGGCAACGGCTGGCCAAATCACGAACGTTATGCTGTCGCCTTTCCGTTCGCCAAGGGCGATATCGCCCTCGATATGCCGATTGAAAAGCTTAGCGCTGAACAGCGCCGTGGCCGCGAACTCTTCATGGCCAGCTGCATCACTTGCCACGACCGCGCCAAGGTTGAAGATGAAGGGCTTGCCTGGGATCCGCGCCCCGTCTCTTATCCTCGCACCAGCTACTCGCACCGCATGGCCGAAGCCGATGCCGTCTCTTCGGCGACACCCTACTCAATCCACAACCAGGTGCCGCAGGTGAAAGGATTGACCGCGCAGCAGAAAGAGGGTGAGGCACTTTATCAGAGTAAGAACGGTTGCGCCTTCTGTCATGCCGCCGACGGTACGGGCAAGAGCTGGATCGGCACGTTCCTTGAGCCTCATGCCCGCGACCTGACAAAATTACATGGCATGACGCAGCAACGGCTTGAAATAGTGATCCGCGATGGCCTTGAAGGAACCACCATGCCCGCCTGGCGTGATGTCCTCAGTGAAAAACAGCGCGCAGCGGTAGCGGCTTATGTGATGAAGGTGTTTGTACCGAAGTAGTTTCGCAGTGTGATGCGCTGTCATCAGTTAGGGACTAAATAGCCTCTGCGACTTCCGTTCTGCTCCCTATCTCCCAAGCTGGTTTATACTGTGTTCATGCAATCTCAGTTAAGGAAAAGTTGATGATGATCAAGGTTGGTATTGTGGGTGGTACTGGTTACACGGGCGTGGAATTGTTGCGGTTACTGGTGAACCATCCAGGGGTGGAGTTGCGGGTGATTACGTCGCGCTCCGATGCGGGGACGCCGGTGGCGGACATGTTCCCCAATCTGCGTGGCCATCTTGATCTCTGTTTCAGCGAACCAATCATCGAAAACCTGACTCAGTGCGACGTGGTTTTTTATGCGACCCCTCATGGCGTGGCAATGAAGGATGCGGGGGCTTTGCTGGAGAAGGGGGTAAGGATTGTTGATCTGGGCGCGGACTTCCGCATTAAGGATATAGCGCTGTGGGAAAAGTGGTACGGCATGGTACATACCACGCCGAGTCTGGTGGCCGAAGCGGTCTATGGCCTGCCTGAAGTAAATCGTGCGGCCATTAAAGAGGCACGTTTGATTGCCTGCCCCGGTTGTTACCCGACGGCGGTACAACTCGGCTTCATGCCACTGCTGGAGCAGGGGCTAATCGATGCTTCGCGCCTGATTGCCGATACCAAATCGGGTGCCAGTGGTGCCGGACGCAAGGCGAGTGTTGGCACGCTGTTGTGTGAGGTGAGTGAGAGCATGAAGGCCTACTCGGTGCCGGGGCATCGCCACCAGCCGGAGATTCATCAGGGGCTGGTGCAGATGGCGAAGGGGAATGTTGGCCTGACCTTTGTGCCGCATCTGACGCCGATGATTCGTGGTATTCACGCCACGCTCTACGCCACGCTCAAAAAGGAGGTTGATCTGCAATCGCTCTATGAGCAGCGTTACCAAAGCGAGCCGTTTGTCGATGTGATGCCAGCGGGTTCGCATCCCGAAACACGCTCGGTGAAGGGTGGTAATTTCTGTCGCATCGCGATTCACAGACCACAGGGTGGCGATACGGTGGTGGTGCTGTCGGTAATCGACAATCTGGTTAAAGGGGCGGCCGGTCAGGCGATCCAAAATATGAATATCATGTTTGGTCAGGAGGAGCGTGCCGGACTGAGGGGCGTAGCGTTGTTGCCATGAGCATGGTGTGGCCTGACGTGCTGGAGTTTGCATGAAACATAGTGGTTTGATTGTTACCCACGACAATGCGGGCAAGCGTAAATTACTCTACATAATGATGGCGCTGCTGATTGCAGGCACATGCTGGGGCATGTATGAGCTGGGGCAGATGCGCGGTGGTTATAACAAGCTTGAGTCGATTCAGAAACGGCTTGATTTGAATGTGCAGATCGACAAGCTGATCGATGAAAATCGGGCGTTGCGTGAACAAGTGACGCTGCTGGAACGAACTCGAGAGATCGATAGTGAGTCCACCGATGAGGTGCGTAACAGTCTTAAAGATATGCAGGATGAGATCCTAGAGTTGCGTGAGCAGGCGGCTTTTTATCGCGGCATCATCTCCCCGGATGATCGTCAGGCCGGGCTCGACAT
>JAYUTP010000089.1:0-3239 GCA_043755075.1 Tenderia sp. (SeqCode) | reverse complement strand
AATCTGGTGCGCCATGCGTTGGCACTGGCGCCGGAAGATGTCGCCAGAATCAAATCGGTAGCGCTTAATGAGCCGATTTTACTGAATCGCCTGATCTCTTCCTCTGGCAAGGTGACGGGGGTGAACGTGACTGTGCACCTACCGGAGAAAGATACGCAGAAAGAGACCCCCGAGGTTGTGGATTTTGCCCGACAACTGAAGGCAAAGATGGAGCGTCAGTATCCCACCATCGAAATCCGCTTGAGCGGTGATGTGATGATGAGCAACGCTTTTCCCGAAGCGGGGATGCGTGATGTGCAGACATTGATGCCCCTGATGTTTGTGATCGTGCTGATATTGATCGGGCTTACTATGAAGATGGTGACAGGTACGCTGGCCACCATGGTGGTGATTCTGCTGACGGTCATCGCCGCCATGGGGTTAACAGGTTGGATAGGGATACATCTGACGCCACCTACTACCTCGGCACCGATTGTAATGATGACTATTGTGGTAGCCAATTGCGTTCACCTGATCAGCAGTTTTCAGCAGGAGTTCCATAGTCATGGCGACAAACGGATGGCCATGATTAACAGTATGCGGGTCAATATGCAGCCGATATTAATCACTAACGTAACCACTGCGATTGGTTTTTTGACCATGAATTTTTCTGATGCCCCACCGTTCCGTGATCTTGGTAATATTGTTTTTATCGGTGTCCTGATGGGCTATCTGCTCTCCATCACGCTGATGCCTGCGATGATGATGGCCCTGCCCGTAAAGCGCCCCAAACATTTGGTACGCAGCCATGCAGCGATGGCAGTCATTGCCGAATTTGTGATTCGACGTCGATCAGCGATTCTTTATGGCATGGTATTGGTCATCATAACGCTCGTCCTATTTATTCCCAAGAATGAGTTGAATGATGAGTTTGTTAAATATTTTGATAAGAGCATTCAATTCAGACAGGACACTGACTACATCACCGAGCATCTAACTGGGATCTACAGAATTAGTTACTCTTTAAATGCTGGCGAGAGTGGTGGCATCAGCCGCCCTGATTATCTCAATACCATTGAGGCATTTGCCCAGTGGTACAGAAGCCAGCCCGAGGTGGTCCATGTGCAGAGTTTTTCTGACGTGATGAAGCGGCTGAATAAGAATCTCCATGCCGAAAACTCAGAGTGGTATCGACTCCCGGAACAGCGCGATATGGCGGCTCAATATCTATTGCTCTACGAGATGTCCCTGCCTTATGGCCTGGATCTAAATAATCAGATCAATGTCGATAAATCTTCAACACGCTTTGATGTGACGCTTAAATCGCTCTCGACTAACGAGGTGCTGGCAATGGAAGCGCGCGCCCAGCAGTGGCTGATCCATAATGCCCCTGAAGCTATGCGCAGTGCCGGTGCCAGCCCGGCGATTATGTTTGCTCACATCGGCCAACGCAATATCCAAAGCATGTTGAAGGGTACGATTGTGGCGCTGATTTTGATCTCGTTATTACTCATTATTGCCCTCAGATCACTCAAGATTGGTTTGATTAGTTTGGTGCCCAATTTGGTGCCAGCAGCGATGGCCTTTGGCATCTGGGGAATGTTTGTTGGGCAGGTAGGATTATCGCTGTCGGTGGTGGTGGGCATGACGCTAGGTATCATTGTCGATGATACGGTTCACTTCCTGAGTAAATATCTGCGCGCCCGGCGTGAGAAAGGGCTCTCCAGCGCTGATGCAGTGCGTTACGCCTTTTCTACAGTGGGTACGGCATTGTGGATTACCTCAGTAGCGCTGGTGGCTGGATTCTTGGTGCTGTCACTCTCCGCCTTTGAGTTAAACTCGGGCATGGGGCTGTTGACGGCAATTACAATTGTGCTTGCCCTGCTGGCGGATTTTTTGTTGTTGCCAGCACTATTACTGAAATTTGAGGAGAAGCAGAATGAACGGAGCAATGCGATTGTTTCCTGAACGATTGATAGCTTTCGGATTGGCGTTATCTTTTTTGATCGTAGCTCCAGTGTGGGCAGAGAGTGCTGAAAATAAAGGGCTGTCAATTGCTAAAGAGGCCGATCACCGTGCCGATGATTTCGGTGACTTTACGGCGGAGATGGAGATGATCCTCAAAAATCGCCAGGGGGATACCAGTACACGACATATCCGCATCAATGGTCTTGAAGTGCAGGGCGATGGTGATAAAAGTCTGTCGATCTTTAACGAACCTGCGGATGTACGCGGCACAGCGATGTTGACCTACTCTCACAAAACCGATCCTGATGATCAGTGGCTCTACCTGCCGGCTTTGAAGCGGGTCAAACGTATCGCCTCCAACAACAAGTCAGGGCCGTATATGGGTAGCGAGTTTGCCTATGAGGACATTGCCTCGCAGGAGCTGGAGAAATACACCTATAAATACCTGCGTGATGAGGTGTTCAGCGGCACCGACTGTTTTGTGCTGGAGCGTTATCCTGTGGATGAAAACTCCGGTTACAAACGTCAGGTGGTCTGGATCGATAAAGTTGAATATCGGCCACTGAAGGTCGATTTCTATGACCGCAAGGATTCACTGCTTAAAACACTGGTTAGCAGTGGTTACAAAAAATACCTGGAACATCACTGGCGCCCCGATGAGATGTTTATGGAAAATCACCAAACTGGAAAAACGACGCGTATTTTGTGGAAAAATTACCGCTTCCGCACTGGATTGTCGGAAAAAGATTTTCAGGTGGATGACCTGAAACGGGCACGTTAGATTTAACAACTGTTGAGATGAAGATGCATCGTCTGGGTTTTACAGCGCTACTGTTAATTTTTGGACTGCCACTGGCAAGTGAGGCGGCTGACTATGTACAGGTGGGTGTTTTTGCCAATGTCAAAGAGAGTCAGCGGGTGCGTGATCAGCTGGAAAGTAACGGCTTTCCAGTGGTCGAGCGCTTAGTCTCCATTTCTGATAGCCGTGCTGGTGTGTTATTGCTGGTAGGGCCATATGATCGTATCGACAAGGCTCGCTATCAACTCAATAAATTGAAAGAGAAGGGCTGGCAGGGATCATTGCGGCGTTTTGATGATGTGCGTCCTGCGTTGAGCACTACGCGAAAACCGATGCCAGTACGACCACCTGAAGCCCCGGCACAGTCTCTCGAGCCCCCCGTACCCAAGAAGAGAGCCGGACTTGAGTTTCCACCTGCGTTGCAGGAACCCGTTCCCATAACCCAAATGGCATTGATTGCCCCTACCGCGAAGGTCGTTCCCGAACCAGTCGT
>JAYUTP010000088.1:0-10440 GCA_043755075.1 Tenderia sp. (SeqCode) | reverse complement strand
CCGTTGGGCCATTTAAAAGCCTGTTCGGTGCACCACCAGTACTCTTCCAGTGTCTCGCCTTTCCAGGCGAAAACCGGAATGCCAGCCGCAGCAATCGCCGCCGCAGCGTGATCCTGGGTAGAGAAAATGTTGCAGGAGACCCAGCGTACTTCGGCGCCCAGGGCAACCAAGGTTTCAATCAGTACAGCGGTCTGGATGGTCATGTGTAGACTGCCCATGACACGTGCGCCTTTTAGGGGTTTGTCCTTGCCGTACTTTTCTCGCAGGGCCATCAGGCCTGGCATTTCAGTCTCGGCAATGTTCATCTCTTTGCGACCCCATGAGGCCAGGGAAATGTCGGCAACTTTGTAGTCGGTAAAACCGTTAGATACAGCGTTCAAGGATAATTCTCCACTTGAGAGTTGAGCGCAGTTGATTATCAGATGACCCCTCTTCGAGCCTGGCAGAGTGTGTGATCACAGTTCTGTCGCAGCGCTCCTCGAAGAGAGGAGAGGGCCCCATCTGCAGGGCTTTGTTTTTTTGTTAGTCGGGGGCTAGATACCGGCGGCGGCGCGCAGGGCGTCGGCTCTGTCGGTCTTCTCCCAGGTGAACTGCGGCTCTTCACGGCCAAAGTGACCATAAGAAGCAGTGGCTTTGTAGATAGGGCGCAACAGGTCGAGCATGGTAACCAAGCCTTTTGGCCGCAGATCGAAGTGCTCGCGCACTAGCTCGGTGATGCGGGTGTCGTCGATCTTGCCGGTGCCAAAGGTCTCGACAGAGATGGAGGTCGGTTCAGCCACACCGATGGCGTAGGAAACCTGGATCTCGCAGCGGCCAGCCAGTCCAGCAGCCACGATATTTTTGGCGACATAGCGGCCAGCATAGGCGGCAGAGCGATCAACCTTTGAAGGATCTTTGCCGGAGAACGCACCGCCACCATGACGGGCCATACCGCCGTAGGTATCGACTATGATTTTGCGGCCGGTCAGACCGCAGTCACCGACTGGGCCGCCGATAACAAAGCGACCGGTGGGGTTGATAAAATAGCGCGTTTTGCTGGAAAGCATCTCGGCAGGCAGGACGTGTTTGATGATTTCGTCCATCACCGCTTCTTGCAGCGCCTTCTGGGAGATGTCGGGGCTGTGCTGGGTGGAGAGCACCACGGCATCGATGGCGACGGGCTTGCCATCTTCATAGACGAAGGTTACTTGGCTCTTGGCGTCGGGGCGCAGCCATGGCAGGGTGCCGTTCTTGCGCACCTCGGCCTGACGCTGCATCAGACGGTGGGCGTAAGTGATCGGGGCGGGCATCAGTACATCAGTTTCATTGGTAGCGTAGCCGAACATCAACCCCTGGTCGCCCGCGCCCTGTTCGTGATCAGAGCTCTCATCAACACCCATGGCGATGTCGGGTGATTGCTTGCCGATGGCGTTAAGTACGGCGCAGGACTCCCAGTCAAAACCCATATCTGAGCTGTTGTAGCCGATCTCTTTGACGGTCTGGCGCACCAGTGCTTCGATGTCGACCCAGGCCGAGGTGGTGACCTCGCCAGCAACCAGAACCATGCCGGTCTTGACTAGAGTTTCACAGGCGACGCGGGCCTTATTATCCTGCTCTAAAATACCGTCGAGAATGGCATCAGATATCTGGTCGGCAACTTTGTCTGGATGTCCTTCAGAGACTGATTCAGACGTGAAGAGGTGACGGTTTGACATTGTACTTTTTACCCCGTGAGCAATTGTGTTGATTCTGCAGCCTAAAGTAGATCGCGTATTCTATAGTGAACGGTGCAATAGGTAAAATTTCAGAAAAATAATTACCCATATGTGTTGCTGATCTGCTTGGTGGCCGTGTTTACGATCAGCGAAATGTGATAGTATTGCCCACTTTCCTGCCCGCTCGAAGGGGCGGCGGTACCCCTATTTTTTGTGTAATCCTTTGTTTTTTAACCTTTAAATCCACTTAAGAGTTTGAGGAGAGTTTATGCCCTCTCGTAGAGATCTAGCAAATGCCATCCGTGCTTTGAGCATGGATGCGGTACAGAAAGCAAAATCGGGCCACCCAGGCGCACCCATGGGTATGGCCGATATTGCTGAAGTTTTGTGGAACAGCCACATGAAATACAACCCAGCGAATGCTAAATGGGTTGACCGAGACCGCTTTGTGCTTTCAAATGGCCATGGTTCAATGTTGCTTTATTCCTTATTGCATCTGACAGGTTTTGACCTGAGCATTGAAGACATCAAGAGCTTCCGTCAGCTGCACTCCAAAACTGCGGGGCATCCGGAGTACGGTTATGCCGAGGGCATTGAAACCACTACCGGTCCTTTAGGGCAGGGTATAACCAATGCTGTTGGTATGGCGATCGCCGAGCGTACATTGGCGGTACAGTTTAACAAGCCTGGCCACGAGATCGTTGATCACCACACCTATGTCTTCATGGGCGACGGTTGCCTGATGGAGGGGCTCTCTCACGAGTCGTGTGCGATGGCCGGTACGTTGGGCTTGGGCAAACTGATTGCTTTCTGGGACGACAATGACATCTCTATCGATGGTCATATCGGTGACTGGATGGAGAAGGGCGTGCCTGGCCGCTTCAAATCTTACGATTGGCATGTAATTCCTAATGTTGATGGCCATGATGCTGATGCTGTCAATGCGGCAATCGCAGAAGCGAAGTCTGTCACTGACAAACCATCACTGATCTGCGCTCGCACTACTATCGGTTTTGGGTCTCCAAACCTGGCGGGTTCACACGATTGCCACGGCGCACCACTGGGTGATGCAGAAATTGCTGCTACTCGTGATGTGCTGGGCTGGACTGCGCCTCCTTTTGAAATTCCTGGCGATATCGCTGCGGGCTGGGATCACAAAGAGCAAGGTGCTGCTGATGAGTCTGCCTGGAACAAAAAATTTGCAGCCTATCGTGCCGCCTTTCCCGCTGAAGCCACTGAGTTTGTGCGTCGCATGGCGGGTGAACTGCCAGCTAGCTTCGCAGTTGAAATGGATAAGTTTATTGCCAAAACCCAGGCGGACATGCCAAACATTGCCTCTCGTAAAGCGTCCCAAAACGCTATTGAAGCCATGGGTCCGTTGGTTCCAGAGATGTTCGGCGGCTCTGCCGACCTGACCGGCTCCAACCTGACAAATTGGTCGGGCACCGTTAAGGTAAATAGAGAGAATGCTAACGGTAACTACATCTCTTGGGGTGTGCGTGAATTTGGTATGGCGCACATGATGAACGGCATGGTTCTTCATGGTGGCTTCAAAGTTTATGGCGCAACTTTCCTCATGTTCATGGAATACATGCGTAACGCACTGCGTATGTCCGCCTTGATGAAGATTGGCACGATCTATGTTTATACACATGACTCTATCGGGTTGGGTGAAGATGGCCCGACTCATCAGCCAGTTGAGCAGTTGGCAACTATGCGTGTGATTCCAACCTTCCAGACATGGCGCGGTTGTGATGCCATCGAATCTGCGGTTTCCTGGAAAGTTGCGATGTTGCGTGGCAATGCACCAACCGCGTTGGTATTCTCGCGTCAAACACTGACGCCGATGCCGCGTACTCCTGAGCAGGTCAAGAATATTGAGAAGGGTGGTTATGTACTGAAAGATTGTGCAGGCACTCCAGATATAATCTTTATCGCGACTGGTTCAGAGGTTGGCCTAGCCGTTGATGCAGCAGCAGCGATGGATGTGAAGGTTCGTATTGTCTCAATGCCGTCTACCTGTGCCTACGATACTCAAAGCCAAGCATACAAAGATTCTGTGCTTATTCCGGGTGTTAAGCGCGTTGCTATCGAAGCAGGTGTGGCTGATTCTTGGTACAAATACGTTGGCTTGGAAGGCGACGTTGTGGCTATGAAGAGCTTTGGTGAATCTGCGCCAGCCGGGGAACTATTTAAACAGTTCGGTTTCACCGTAGAAAACGTTGTTGCGACTGCAAATAAGGTTTTAGGCAAGTAATAATTCAACCTTAAGTCAGGTCCGCCGCCAGGTGGGCCTGATAAACTTCAGGAGTTAAGAATGGCAATAAAAATTGGTATTAATGGTTTCGGCCGTATCGGCCGCATGGTGTTCCGTGCGGTTGCGAAAGAATTCAAAGAGATCGAAATCGTTGCAATCAACGACCTGCTGGATGCGGATTATCTGGCATACATGCTGAAATATGACTCTGTGCATGGCCGTTTTGATGGTGATGTTTCTGTTGATAACGGTGCGCTGATCGTCAACGGCAAGAAAATTCGTCTGACAGCTGAGCGGGATCCTGCCAACCTGAAATGGAATGAGGTCGGCGCTGATATCATTGTTGAATGTACAGGTTTCTTCCTGACCGACGAGAGCTGTCAGGCGCATATCAAGGCCGGTGCCAAGAAGGTTGTGCAGAGCGCGCCTTCAAAAGATGCAACACCAATGTTTGTTTATGGCGTTAATCACGATACATATAAAGGTGAGGCTATTGTCTCTGCCGCCTCTTGTACCACCAACTGCCTGGCCCCTGTCGCCAAGGTGCTGAATGACAAGTTCGGCATTAAGCGTGGCTTGATGACAACCGTACACGCTGCTACAGCCACCCAGAAGACTGTTGACGGTCCTTCACAGAAAGATTGGCGCGGTGGTCGCGGCATCTTAGAAAACATCATTCCTTCTTCAACGGGTGCCGCCAAAGCGGTTGGTGTTGTTTTGCCTGAATTGAAAGGTAAGCTTACTGGCATGGCCTTTCGTGTGCCGACCTCGGATGTTTCTGTTGTTGACTTGACTGTTGAACTGAATAATCCAGCTTCATATGACGACATCTGTGTCGCCATGAAGGCTGCCTCTGAAGGCGCAATGAAGGGTACTCTGGGTTATACCAATGAGAAGGTTGTCTCCACCGATTTCCGTGGCCATAGTTGCTCTTCCATTTTTGATGCCGAAGCGGGCATCGCGTTGGATGGTACTTTTGTTAAACTGATCGCGTGGTACGACAATGAGTACGGCTACACTTGTAATATGATGCGTTTTGTACGTCACGTTGCCACTTACTAATAGATAATTGTATTATTGACCGGTTAGACATGGGGGCTTGCTCCCATGTCTTCCGTCAAAATCAGGAGAGTGATTTGCCGAAAGACCACTTTCGCCAAATTTCTTTCAAAACATCAGGAGTTGTATTGATGTCTGTAATCAAGATGAGTGACCTCGACTTGGTCGGAAAACGTGTATTGATCCGCGCTGACCTGAACGTACCAGTGAAAGATGGTCAAGTGACCAGCGATGCCCGTATTCGCGCCACTATGCCCACCATTGAACGCGCCATGAAAGCGGGCGCTAAGGTAATGGTGATGTCTCATCTGGGGCGTCCTGAAGAGGGAGTTTACAGCGAAGAAGACTCCATGAGGCCAGTGGCTGAACACCTGAGCAAGCTGTTGGGCAACCCCGTGCGCTTGGTCAAGGAGTATCTGGATGGTGTTGATGTCTCTGTCGGTGAAGTGGTGCTGTTTGAAAACGTTCGTTTCAATAAGGGCGAGAAAAATAACAGTGACGCGCTGGCTCGCAAATATGCCGCCTTGTGTGACGTGTTTGTCATGGATGCATTTGGTACCGCTCATCGGGCGCAAGGCTCTACTCATGGTGTTGCCAAATTTGCCAAGATCGCCTGTGCTGGTCCTCTGCTGGCAGGCGAGCTAGATGCTTTGGGTAAAGCGCTGAAGAGCCCTGCCCAACCACTGACGGCCATTGTTGCTGGTTCCAAGGTTTCAACTAAGCTGACTATTCTCGACTCCATGGCTGACAAGGTGGATAGCATGATCGTTGGCGGCGGCATCGCCAACACCTTCATGCTGGCAGCAGGCCTGAAGATTGGTAAATCACTGGCTGAGGCTAATCTGGTTGCCGAGGCCCGCAAGATTATGGATAAGATGGCCGCCCGTGGTGCTGAAGTGCCAATCCCGATTGATGTAGTGTGCGGCAAGGAGTTCTCTCCAACTGCCGTAGCTAGCATCAAAGACGTGAAAGATGTGGAAGATGACGACATGATCTTCGACATCGGTCCAAAAACCGCTAAAATGCTGGCCGACAAGCTTAAAGTTGCGGGAACCATTGTCTGGAATGGCCCAGTAGGCGTATTTGAATTCGATCAATTTGGCGAAGGAACCAAGACGCTGGCTCTGGCCATTGCCGACAGCTCAGCTTTCTCCATTGCTGGTGGCGGCGACACCCTAGCGGCGGTAGACAAATATGGCATTGCTGACAAAGTCTCCTATATTTCTACTGGTGGTGGTGCCTTTCTCGAGTTTCTGGAAGGTAAGATCCTACCAGCGGTTGCGATTTTGGAAGAACGCGCTAAGTAAAATGTGGTTGACCCCGCCTTGGTGCCGGGGTTTTCGTTTGATAATGACAATAATTATTCAGGTATTAAACCAAATATATGTTTAGACGCACAAAGATTGTTGCCACACTTGGACCCGCGACCGATGACACGAAGGTGCTGGATGATCTGATTCAGGCCGGCGTGGATGTGGTACGTGCCAACTTCTCGCATGGTTCAGCAGAAGACCACATAAAACGTGCTGAACAGGTGCGAGATCGGGCACGTGCGCATGGTCGTCAAGTGGGGGTATTGGCCGACCTTCAAGGGCCTAAAATTCGTATAGATCGCTTTAAGGAAGGGAAGATCGTACTCGAAGAGGGTGATCTTTTTATTCTTGATGCAAACCTTCCTAAGACCGCCGGTGACAAAGAGCGCGTTGGTATAGCTTACAAGACGCTGCCCAACGATGTTAATCGTGGCGACACCTTGTTGCTGGATGACGGACGCCTTGTCCTTTGGGTTGAAGAGGTCAAGGGTGCTGAGATTATTTGCAAGGTTCAGGTGGGTGGTATCCTCTCTAATAGTAAGGGGATCAATCGCATGGGCGGCGGTCTTTCTGCCGCCGCCCTGACCGAGAAGGATAAGGAAGATATCATCACTGCTGCATTGATGCAGGCAGATTATGTTGCTATATCCTTCCCGCGCACTGCCGCTGATGTGCACGAAGCACGCGAACTGCTGCGTGCTGCCGGCGGTCATGGTGGAATTGTTGCCAAGATCGAACGTGCTGAAGCGATTGAAAATATTGAAGAGATCATTGCCGCTTCTGACGCCGTCATGATTGCCCGTGGCGATCTGGGTGTTGAGATCGGAGATGCCGAACTGCCCGCTGTACAAAAGCGCATCATTAAGCTGGCCCGCGCCATGAATCGTGTTGTGATCACTGCCACCCAGATGATGGAGAGTATGATTGAAAATCCGATACCAACGCGTGCCGAGGTCTTTGATGTTGCCAATGCCGTACTGGATGGTACCGATGCGGTAATGCTCTCCGCCGAGACTGCCGCTGGTAAGTACCCAGCCAAGGCGGTTGCGGCCATGGCGCGTATCTGTATCAGTGCCGAAAAACAGGAAATGGCGACAACCTCCGATCATCGTATCCACACACAGTTTAGCCGTATCGATGAGGCAGTTGCCATGTCGGCGATGTATGCGGCCAACCATTTAGGGGTGAAGGCGATTGCCTGTCTGACAGAGTCTGGGGCTACACCATTGTGGATGTCACGCATCAGCTCCGGCATACCCATCTACGCGCTGACCCCGCATGTACATACCCGCCGGAAGGTAACGCTGTACCGAGGTGTTTGCCCAGCCAGCTTTTCCATCACCAGCACTGACCACGCCGTGGTCAATAAAGAGGCTGTGGATGAGCTGATGCGCCGTGGTGCCGTACGTGATGGCGATCTGGTGATCATCACCAAGGGTGATCTAGCCGGAGTCATGGGTGGTACCAATGCCATGAAGATAGTGCGTGTCGGTGATATGATGGAGCCTTCGTCAGCAGAGTCTTGATACTCTGGTGGCACCGCTTATTTTTTTATTAACATTATGTAACGATAGTTGAGGATATAAACATGGCTCTAATTTCACTGCGACAATTGCTGGATTATGCGGCCGAACACAGCTTCGGTCTGCCAGCGTTCAACGTTAATAACATGGAACAGGTTCATGCCATCATGCAGGCTGCCGATGCCGTTGGCTCGCCGGTCATCATGCAAGGATCTGCTGGTGCTCGTTCCTATGCAGGGGAACCATTTCTGCGTCATTTGATCACCGCAGCGGTTGAGATGTACCCGCATATTCCAATTTGTATGCACCAGGATCATGGTGCCTCTCCAGATGTCTGTTTCCGATCCATTCAGTCCGGTTTCACTTCTGTGATGATGGATGGCTCGCTGATGGCTGATGCAAAAACCCCCTCTTCATATGAGTACAATGTTGAAGTGACTCGTAAGGTTGCAGAGCTGGCTCATGCCTGTGGCGTCTCAGTTGAAGGTGAGCTGGGCTGCTTGGGTTCTCTTGAAACGGGTATGATGGGCGAAGAAGATGGTCATGGTGCTGAAGGTGAACTCGATCACTCAATGCTGTTGACTGATCCAGAAGAAGCTGCTGATTTCGTTAGAAAGACCGGAGTAGATGCCTTGGCTATTGCTATAGGTACTTCTCATGGCGCTTACAAATTCACTAGCAAGCCTACTGGTAACGTACTACGTATCGACCGTGTCAAAGAGATTCATCAACGTATTCCGGATGTTCATTTGGTTATGCACGGTTCCTCATCCGTGCCAGAAGAGTGGCTGACAATTATCAACAACTACGGTGGCGACATGGGTCAGACCTATGGCGTGCCTGTAGCAGAGATTGTTGAGGGTATTAAACACGGTGTTCGTAAGGTGAACATCGATACTGACCTGCGTATGGCTTCTACTGGCGCTGTGCGTAAGCACCTTGCTGAGAACCCCTCCAACTTCGATCCGCGTAAATTCATCAAGGAATCTACTAAGGCGATGGCGGGTATCTGCCAGGCACGTTTTGAATCTTTCGGTTCTGCAGGACATGCTTCAAAGATCGTTGCGCTCTCTCTGGAAACCATGCAGAAGCGTTATGACAAAGGCGAGCTGACCGCAAAGGTTAAGTAAATCGTAGTTTTACCTATAAAAAGGGCGGAACTATTCCGCCCTTTTTTATTGCTCAAAAAATAAAAAAGACACTTTTACTGCTTTTCAGGATAACTATTTTTTTAGACTTGGTAATAATCACGATACCATTCCACGAAATTGCTGACTCCTAATTCTATCGATGTGGCTGGCTTGAAACCGACATCGTGCATCAAGTCATCAACATTGGCATAGGTGGCCGGTACATCCCCGGGCTGTAGTGGCAACATATTCTTCTCTGCGGTCATTCCCAGGCACTCTTCGATGATCTCAATAAAGCGCAGAAGCTCGACAGGCTGACTATTACCGATGTTGTAGATTCGGTATGGGGCGTAGCTAGTGCCGCAATCGGGATGGCCCCCAGACCAGTCAGGATTAGGTTCTGGTATTTTATCCAATGTTCTTACTACCCCTTCAACGATGTCGTCGATATAGGTGAAGTCACGACGGCACTTCCCATAATTGAAAACATCGATTGGTTTGCCTTCCAATATTGCTTTGGTGAAGAGGAACGGGGCCATGTCTGGCCGACTCCAAGGGCCATAAACAGTGAAAAAACGTAAACCTGTCGTTGGTAATTTAAAAAGATGGCTGTAGGTATGAGCCATCAATTCATTGGCCTTTTTTGAGGCGGCATAGAGACTTACTGGATGATCAACATTGTCATGCACTGAGAAGGGCATCTTAGTGTTGGCGCCGTAAACTGAACTGCTGGAGGCATAGACTAGATGTTTAACGTCATTATGCCGACACCCTTCAAGGATGTTGGTGGTGCCGACTATGTTACTGTCGATGTATGCATTCGGGTTGACTAGCGAGTAACGGACTCCGGCCTGGGCGGCTAAATGGATCACTCTGTCAGGTTTGTGATCAGCAAACAGTTGGGCTATGCCACTACGGTTTTCGAGGTCCATGCGGACGTCAGTAAAGTTGGCATGAGAAGTGAGGCGATCTAGACGGGCCTTTTTAAGATTGACATCGTAGTAATCATTAAGGTTGTCGAGACCAATAATTTCGTCACCTCGATTGAGCAGATATTGGGTAACGCTGGAGCCGATAAATCCGGCGGTGCCGGTGATTAATACTTTCATCTGCTGAGTAGCCTTATGGTTTTTTTATACGGTGATCTGTAGTCTAATCGATTGTGTTGGTTGTAGTTGATGCAATTGATATTGCTTTAGGGGCTGTCCTAGTTAACTAATCCATGTCTTCTTTAACCCATTGACTCAATTGCATTAATTGAACTTTTGAGTCGCTGTTGTTAAATCGCCATTCGCACTCCTTTAAAAAGAGGTGAAAATGTTCTTTTGGAACACCATTAAATTTACGCATGTGTCGCTTTGCCTAGTTCCAAAAATTCTCTATCCCATTTATAGGGTTTCTTTTGTTCGCAAATAATTGGCTGTGGTTAATACGGTAATGTTTAAATTCTGAAACATCCAGTGC
>JAYUTP010000087.1:0-33691 GCA_043755075.1 Tenderia sp. (SeqCode) | reverse complement strand
GTGCTTGTTTTGGTAAGGTGGTGATACGTAAACCTAAGGCATCTCGCCCACGAAGTTGTGAGGTTTATCTGGTGGCGCGTGACTTTAAGGTGTAGTATTTTTTCAATTCTAGGATTGATCGACATCAGGCAATAACTGTTTGATGTGAGTGGATAAAACCTTCCTTACTCTGGAGAGGAATTAACGTTGAGTGATATGGCCAAAAATTTAATTTTATGGGTGGTGATAGCGATAGTGCTGATGACGGTATTCAGCAGTTTCGGCCCCACTCAAGCAACCTCCCAAGCAATGCCATATTCGCGTTTTATCAGCGAAGTGAAGAGTGGCAATGTTGATAAGGTTGTGATTGAGGGGCGCTCCATTCAAGGCGTGACCAAATCGGGTGAGCGTTTTGCTACTTATAGTCTTGATGATAACGGGCTTGTCGGCGACCTCTTAAATAATGGTGTCGAGATCAATGCCAGTCCGCAGAAGCAGCAAGGATTTTTAACACAGATATTCATCTCCTGGTTTCCGATGTTGCTGCTGATTGGTGTTTGGATCTTCTTCATGCGCCAGATGCAAGGGGGGGGTGGTGGTGGTCGTGGTGCGATGTCTTTTGGCAAGAGTAAGGCTAAGCTGTTGAGTGAGGATCAGATCAAGATCACCTTTGCTGATGTGGCGGGTGTTGAAGAGGCCAAGGATGAACTCAGTGAGATCGTTGAGTTTCTACGTGACCCGAGTAAATTTCAGAAGCTGGGAGGTAAAATTCCTCGCGGCGTGCTGATGGTAGGTTCGCCCGGTACCGGTAAGACGTTGTTGGCAAAGGCGATTGCGGGTGAGGCCAAAGTGCCTTTCTTCTCGATCTCTGGTTCCGATTTTGTCGAGATGTTTGTCGGTGTTGGTGCTTCACGTGTCCGCGACATGTTTGAGCAGGCCAAAAAGCATGCGCCATGCATTATCTTCATTGATGAAATTGATGCGGTCGGGCGTCATCGTGGCTCGGGTATGGGTGGTGGTAATGACGAACGTGAGCAGACACTCAATCAACTATTGGTGGAGATGGATGGTTTTGAAGGCAATGAGGGTGTCATTGTTATCGCTGCGACCAACCGTCCAGACGTGCTTGATAAGGCTCTGCTGCGTCCTGGTCGTTTCGACCGTCAGGTGAACATACCCTTGCCAGATGTGCGTGGACGCGAGCAGATACTGCGCGTTCATATGCGTAAGGTGCCTCTGGGGGATGACGTCAAGCCTAGCCTGATTGCACGTGGTACACCGGGGTTCTCGGGTGCCGAGCTGGCCAATCTTGTGAATGAGGCAGCGCTGTTTGCTGCGCGCGCGCTCAAGCGCATAGTGGGCATGGAAGAGTTTGAGAAGGCCAAGGACAAAATTATGATGGGTACGGAACGCAAGTCCATGGTGATGAACAATGAGGAGAAGAAACTGACGGCTTATCATGAGGCCGGGCACGCGATTGTGGGGCGTTTAGTGCCTTCCCATGATCCTGTCTATAAGGTGTCAATCATCCCGCGTGGGCGCGCACTTGGAGTGACCATGTTCCTCCCAGAAGAGGATCGATACAGCTATAGTAAAGAGCGCCTCGAAAGTCAGATCAGCACCCTCTATGGTGGCCGTATTGCTGAAGAATTGATCTTCGGTTCTGAGAAAGTAACCACCGGTGCCTCTAATGATATTCAGCGTACCACTGAACTTGCCCGTAACATGGTGACTAAGTGGGGGCTCTCTGACGTGTTAGGCCCTCTAACCTATAGTGAAGAGCAGGGTGAGATGTTTGGTCAATCGCAGTCGAAGGGGGTCTCTGATGAAACTGCTTCTACCATAGACAAGGAGGTACGGACGATTATTGATCGAAACTACCAACGCGCCAAAAAAATACTGATCGAGCATACCGACAAGATGCATGCTATGGCAGGGGCGTTGATGAAGTATGAAACTATCGACAGTCTCCAGATCGATGACATCATGGAAGGGCGCGTGCCTCGCCCGCCGCATGACTGGAATGATCAAGATACTCAGGGTGGAACTGGAAGCGGCGTGAAAGTAGAGAATGTCACATCTGATAAGTCAGATGAGAAAGAAATTGGTGGTCCCGCCGAGTCCCATTAATAGTTAGGTTGGTACGAGATGCCAAAGCGCTCTGTTTTTGCAGGGCGTTTTGCTTTAGGAGCATTAAGTATTGATGGAGCGTTTGCCCAAATGGTATTGGAGTTTACTCGCCCCCAGGTGATGGGGATTTTGAATGTAACGCCGGATTCATTTTCCGAGGGCGGTCGTTATGCGTTGCTGGATGCTGCTTTGAGGCGTGCAGAGCAAATGATTGTCGAGGGCGTAGATATTATCGATGTGGGCGGGGAGTCGACGCGTCCCGGCGCACAGTTTGTCGCCGAGTCTGATGAAATCGAACGTGTAGTGCCATTGATCGAAGCAATCGTTGCCCGTTTTGATACCCCCGTATCTGTTGATACCAGCAAGTCAGTAGTCATCACTGCTGCAGTGGCGGCTGGTGCTGCCATGATTAATGATGTGAGGGCCTTGCGCGAAGAGGGTGCATTAGTTGCAGCAGTGCAAGCAGCTGTACCGATCTGCCTCATGCATATGCAGGGTGAGCCACGTACCATGCAGAGTGCACCGGTCTATAACAATGTTGTGGAGGACGTGATGATCTTTCTGCAAAAGCGTATTGATGCTTGTGTAGAGGCAGGCATCCCGCGAAAAAAACTGTTGATAGACCCTGGCTTTGGATTTGGTAAGAACTTAAAGCATAATCTTGGCTTACTTAAGGAATTGAATCGTTTCAAGGTGTTGGGTGTGCCATTGTTGGTGGGTGTGTCACGTAAATCAATGATTGGAATGATTTTGGATAAGGATGTGGATGAGCGACTTTATGGCAGCCTGGCGGCCGTGGCATTGGCACTGTGGCAAGGGGCTACGGTTATTCGCGTGCATGATGTAGCGGAGACAGTGGATGTTGTTAAGCTTTGTCATGCTGTAATGAACGAAGGGGTTGCTGCACAATAGAACGTGGCGCAATTATAAGGAAGAAAAATGGCTGCTCAAAGAAAATATTTTGGTACAGATGGCGTGCGTGGCAAGGTTGGCCAGTTCCCTATAACTCCCGATTTTGTGATGAAACTTGGCTGGGCGGCAGGTCGGGTTTTGGCGCAGGGTAAAGGGCAGAGTCGTGTGCTGATCGGCAAAGATACCCGTATTTCCGGTTATATGTTTGAGTCAGCTTTAGAGGCAGGGCTGTCTGCGGCGGGTGTTGACATTCTATTACTTGGGCCGATGCCGACGCCAGGGATTGCTTACCTTACCCGTACATTTCGTGCCGACGCCGGCATTGTGATCAGCGCTTCTCATAATCCTTATTATGATAATGGTATTAAGTTTTTCTCAGGTGACGGCACCAAACTCGCCGATGAGATTGAGCTGGCCATTGAGGCTGAGCTTGGTAAGGATATGGGGATTGTAGCGCCGGATGCCTTGGGTAAGGCGGAGCGCGTGGTTGATGCAGCAGGTCGTTATATAGAATTTTGCAAGAGCACGATACCTTCACGCCTCTCTTTTGACGGACTAAAAATTGTAGTTGATTGCGCCCATGGCGCCACTTATGGCATTACGCCTTTAGTGCTGGATGAGCTGGGTGCTGATGTGATCACTATTGGAGTTGAGCCCGATGGCCTCAATATTAATGAGAATTGCGGCTCTACCAGTCCTGAGCAGATACAGCGAGCAGTGTTGGAGCATAAGGCTGACCTGGGGGTCGCCTTAGATGGAGATGGTGATCGTTTGATCATGGTCGATCATAAAGGTGAGGTGGTTGATGGTGATGAGCTGCTATTCATTATTGCAACTGCCCGCATGGGGCGTCCTGGATTTAAGAAAGGCGTTGTTGGTACGGTGATGAGTAATCTCGGCTTGGAGATCGCGCTAAAGGAGCGTGGTATAGAGCTGCATCGTGCTGCAGTGGGCGATCGATATGTGATGGAGCTACTCAAGCAGGGTGATTGGATGCTTGGAGGCGAGCCCTCAGGCCATATCATCTGTTTGGATCATACCACTACCGGCGATGGTATCGTGGCCGCACTACAGGTGCTTGCGGCGGTCGTCGAAACTGGACGATCCCTGTATGAATTGAAATCTGAAATGGAAAAATGTCCTCAGGCGTTGATTAATGTGCGTACTGAGCAAAAGTTTGATTTTTCCAACTCCGCTATTGTAACTCGTGCGTTAAAGGAGGTGGAGTCGCGTTTGGGAGGTGCAGGCCGGATTTTGTTACGAGCCTCTGGAACTGAGCCGGTAATTAGAGTAATGGTTGAGGGGCGTGATGGTGGGATGGTGCAGGAGTGCGCCCGATACCTCGCTGATCAAGTGACACTTGCATATACACAAACATAATATGTTGCAAGGCCGCTGATTTGCATCCAACTGCTTAAAAACGTTTGATTAATTCGTCTCCAATCGGTAAGATCTGGCTTCTTTTTTCAAAGCCCGGAGATGAGTTTAATGCGTAAGCCACTAGTGGCCGGAAACTGGAAAATGAATGGCACCAAAGCCGAAGGTGGGGCGTTGATTGCGGCGATCAACTCCGTTTTGGGGGTGACAGCTCAAGTGGTAGTGTGTCCTTCCTTTGTTTATTTGGCAGAAATAAAGCCTTTTCTGCGTGGCTCGCCTGTTTCGCTTGGTGCCCAAGATTTATCACAGTACAGTGCTGGGGCGTTTACTGGCCAGGTGTCTGCGGCGATGCTAGTGGACATCGGTTGTGAGTATGTGGTGGTCGGCCATTCAGAGCGTCGTGCGCTCTGTCATGAGAATGATTGCGTGGTGGCGGAAAAAGTGATGATTGCCAGCAAAGCGGGTTTAAAGCCGATTCTTTGTATTGGCGAGATGCTTGAGGAGCGTGAATTGGGCGAGACCAAGGCGGTGATCGCCCGACAGCTTGATGTTCTGCTGGGAAGTAACGAGGGTTTGGCTGCGCTGCAGGATGCTGTAATAGCTTACGAGCCAGTTTGGGCTATTGGCACTGGCATGACGGCAACGCCCGGACAGGCTCAAGAGGTTCATGCGTTTATTCGGCAAAGAATAGCTATGAAAGACGTTGTATTAGCTGCTAAAATCCAGCTTCTTTATGGTGGCAGCGTGAAGGGTAATAACGCTGAAGAGCTGTTTGCCCAGGCTGATATTGATGGTGGCTTGATTGGTGGGGCCTCCCTTGATGCTGAAGAGTTTTTGATGATCTGTCGGGCGGCTAAATAAGTGTTGCTGGCGGTAATGTGAGGAAGGTTTAATGGTTGCAGTGTTTACCGTGATTCATCTTGTATTGACCATCACGTTAATTGGTTTGGTCCTGGTGCAGCGTGGTAAGGGTGCTGATGTTGGTGCTGCTTTTGGCAGTGGCGCATCGTCAACTGTGTTTGGTAGTCAAGGTTCGGCCTCGTTCCTGACCCGCTTTACTGCCGTTGTAGCAGCATTGTTTTTTGTGAGCAGTCTTTCATTGGCGTATATGGGGGGGCAACGCTCTGAGCATAAAAGTGTTATCGAGATAACGCAGCCAGTTGATTCAAGCAATCCTGTCGTGAATAGGCCCTCAGATAAGCCAGAGTTGCCAGTGGAGTAATCTGGCTAGAAGTTGATAAATATGCCGATGTGGTGAAATTGGTAGACACGCTATCTTGAGGGGGTAGTGGCGAAAGCTGTGCCGGTTCGAGTCCGGCCATCGGCACCAAATTTAGAAATAATGAAACACACAATAAAAACAATTAAAGTTGCAAATTTCCTTGGGTTTGAAGATAAAGACCACTCATAACTCCATGAAATTAAAAGTTATCTGTGTTTGTCATGCGGGTTGACATCATGCAAATAACTAGCCTAGACTGAGTCTTGGAACGCTGGAACTAACTTAATAATAATGGCGACCATGATGAGCGCTTAGGGGTAATAGCCCCTAAAGCTAAAATTAAAGGCTAATTTAGGGGGAGCAACTCAATATCATGCTGGAAAATTATTTGCCGATCCTGGTTTTTTTGGTTCTCGCCGTTCTTTTTGGTGTTGCGCCTATAATTGCCGGTTTTGTACTAGCGCCACATCGTCCCGATAGCGCAAAGCTTTCCCCCTATGAGTGCGGTTTTGAGGCTTTTGAAGACTCGCGCATGAAATTCGACGTGCGTTATTATCTAGTAGCTATCCTCTTTATCATCTTCGATCTGGAAATTGCGTTTCTTTTTCCTTGGGCAGTTGTGCTTGGGGAGATTGGAATGTTTGGCTTTCTGGCCATGGTGATGTTTCTGGGTATCCTGGTCATTGGATTTATCTATGAATGGAAGAAGGGGGCTTTGGAATGGGAATAGAAGGTGTCCTTGAAAAGGGCGTTGTCACGACGACAGCTGATAAGCTTATCAACTGGGCTCGTACGGGCTCGCTCTGGCCCATGACTTTTGGCTTAGCCTGTTGTGCCGTTGAGATGATGCATGCTGGTGCTGCGCGTTATGATCTTGACCGATTTGGTGTTGTTTTTCGCCCTAGCCCCCGGCAGTCTGATGTTATGATCGTCGCGGGTACTCTAGTGAATAAAATGGCGCCAGCATTGCGCAAGGTGTACGACCAGATGTCTGAGCCACGTTGGGTTATTTCCATGGGATCCTGTGCTAATGGCGGTGGCTACTATCACTACTCATATTCGGTTGTCCGCGGCTGTGATCGTGTGGTTCCTGTGGATATCTACGTGCCTGGCTGTCCCCCAACAGCGGAGGCCTTGCTTTACGGCATAATTCAGTTGCAGAACAAAATCTGTCGTACTAATACCATTGCACGTTGAGAGCAGATTTATGTCTATTACGCTTGAAGATTTGATCGGACGTTTACAGGGACGCTTTGGGGACACATTAAAACGCTGTGATATTGCCGTTGGCGAAGTGACAATCGAAGTTCCTGCCGCTCAGGTTGTCCAGGTCTGTGCGGCATTGCGTGATGATGCTGACCTGCATTTCGAACAGCTGATTGACCTTTGTGGTGTCGATTATCTTGAATACGGCGATGGTGCTTGGAATGGCGCGCGCTTTGCCGTTGTCTACCACCTTCTTTCTATTAAAAACAACATTCGTGTCCGCTTGCGTGTTTTTGCCAACGATGACGAGCCTAAAGTGGCGTCAGTGGTTGATGTTTGGAGCGCGGCAAACTGGTACGAACGTGAGGCGTTTGACTTGTTTGGCATACTCTTTGATGGGCATCCGGATTTGCGCCGAATTCTGACTGATTACGGCTTTATTGGACATCCGTTCCGTAAAGATTTTCCGTTGATTGGGCAGGTTGAAATGCGTTATGACCCTGAGCGCAAGCGAGTAGTTTATGAGCCTGTGTCAATTGAGTCGCGCATCAATGTGCCGCGCGTGATTCGTCACGACAATCGCTACGAAGAAATGGCAAAAGGTGGTTAATCGTGGCTGAAATTCGCAACTACACCATGAACTTTGGTCCGCAGCATCCATCTGCTCATGGAGTGCTGAGGTTGGTGCTGGAACTGGATGGTGAAGTTATCGAGCGTGCTGATCCTCATATAGGGCTCTTGCATCGTGCTACCGAGAAGCTGGCTGAGAGCAAGCCCTATAATCAAAGCATTGGTTATATGGATCGCCTTGATTATGTGTCCATGATGTGCAATGAACACGGCTATGTATTGGCCATAGAAAAATTGTTAGCTCTCGAAGTCCCTGTGCGAGCACAGTACATCCGTGTCATGTTTGATGAAATAACACGTATTCTTAATCATCTGTTGTGGCTGGGGGCTCACGCTCTCGATATCGGTGCAATGACAGTATTCCTCTATGCCTTCCGCGAGCGTGAAGACTTGATGGATGTTTACGAGGCCGTTTCTGGTGCTCGAATGCACGCCACTTACTACCGCCCCGGTGGCGTGGCCCGCGATTTGCCTGAACGCATGCCGCATTATCAGGTATCAAAATGGCACAATGCTCGCGACGTTGAGCGAATGAATCGCAATCGTCAGGGTTCAGTAATTGATTTTATCGAAGATTTTACCAACCGATTTCCAACCTATGTTGACGAATATGAAACCCTTCTGACTGATAATCGCATATGGAAGCAACGTACTGTCGGTATTGGTGTGGTCTCGCCGGAGCGTGCTCTGCAGATGGGTTTTACCGGGCCGATGTTGCGTGGTTCTGGAGTTGAATGGGATCTGCGTAAGAAACAACCGTATGAAGTTTATGATCGACTCGATTTCGATATTCCGGTCGGCGTCGAAGGTGATTGTTATGACCGTTATCTAGTTCGTGTTGAAGAGATGCGCCAGTCAAATCATATTATTCGCCAATGTGTCGAGTGGTTACGCAAAAATCCCGGCCCGGTCAAAGTTGATAACTACAAGGTTACAGCGCCGAACCGCGAGCAGATGAAGGGTGATATGGAGGCGCTCATCCATCACTTCAAACTCTTCACAGAAGGTTACTGTTTGCCAGAAGGCGAGGCTTATGCCGCCGTAGAACACCCTAAAGGTGAGTTTGGCGCTTACATTGTCTCTGATGGTGCCAACATGCCTTATCGTCTGAAGATTCGGGCCCCTGGTTTTGCTCACATGGCAGGTTTGGATGAAATGTCCCGTGGTCACATGATCGCTGATGTCGTTGCGATTATAGGCTCCCAGGACATCGTATTTGGAGAGGTGGACCGCTGATGTCTCAGCAAGTATCCCAGAGTAAATTAGGTTTGATTGGAGAGTTGTCTCGCGCTGAGATTGATACGTGGATTGCCAAGTATCCAGTTGAGCAGAAGCAGTCTGCCTGTATGTCAGCGTTGCGTATTTTACAGGATCAAAATGGTGGCTGGCTCACTACCGATCTAATGGATGCAGTTGCTGAATATCTTTCCATGCCACCAATTGCAGTTTATGAGGTTGCTACATTTTATTCTATGTATGAGATGAAGCCTGTAGGGCGACATAAAATTTGTGTCTGTACTAATATCTCCTGCTTACTGCGAGGCTCAGAAGATGTGGTCGCATACCTGAATAAAAAACTGGGTATCAAGGTTGGTGAAATCAGTCCAGATGGTAAGTACAGCATGAAAGAGGTGGAGTGTCTGGGAGCCTGTGCCGGTGCGCCGATGATGCAGATAGGGCGTCAGTATTATGAAGATCTGACACCGGAAAAGATTGACTCCATTCTTGCTAATCTCGAGTAAATCCTATGGCTAACGAAGTATGTTTTAGAAATAACCATCTCGACAAGTCCTGGACACTGGATGTCTATCAGGGGGCGGGAGGTTACGATGCGTGGAAGAAAATACTCAAAGATAAGACTCCTGCTGAATCTATTATCGAACAGGTAAAAATTTCGGCTCTTCGTGGTCGCGGTGGTGCAGGGTTTCCTACTGGTTTGAAATGGAGCTTCATGCCGCGCAACTCGGTGGGCCAAAAATATATTGTCTGTAATTCAGATGAGGGTGAGCCAGGTACCTTTAAAGATCGTGACATTATGCGCTTTAACCCACACCAATTGATTGAGGGGATGGCGATCGCGGGCTATACCATTGGTGCCACCAAGGGTTATAACTATATCCGTGGCGAATTTTGGGAGCCCTATGAGCGTTTCCAGGGCGCTATTGAAGAGGCGCGTGCCGCTGGCCTGCTAGGCAAGAACATTATGGGCAGTGGTATCGATTTTGACATCGATATACACCTTGGTGCGGGCGCTTATATTTGTGGTGAAGAGACGGCGTTGCTCGAATCCATAGAGGGAAAAAAGGGACTGCCGCGCTTCAAACCGCCGTTCCCAGCCAGCTATGGCCTATATGGGCGCCCGACCACTATTAATAATACCGAGACGTTTGCGTCTATCCCGATGATCATGACTAAGGGTGGAAAGTGGTTCCTGGAGCTGGGTAAACCCAATAATGGCGGCACTAAGCTCTTCTCTGTCTCGGGTCATGTTAACAAGCCGGGCAACTACGAGGTTTCAATGGGAACTCCATTTTCACAGTTACTGGAAATGGCGGGTGGCATACGTACCGGCCACAAGCTTAAGGCGGTTATACCTGGTGGTTCTTCAACGCCGGTTTTGCCAGGCCACATCATGATGGATTTGACGATGGATTATGATTCGATCAGCAGGGCTGGTTCTATGCTGGGGGCTGGCTCGGTGATTATTATGGATGACAGCACCTGCATGGTTAAAGCGCTGTCACGACTCTCTCATTTTTATTTTGAAGAGTCGTGTGGCCAATGTACTCCTTGCCGCGAAGGAACTGGCTGGCTTTCACGTGTGCTCCATCGTATTGAGCATGGCCATGGTCGCCAAGAAGATATAGACCTGCTGGATGATGTGGCTGCTAAGATCATGGGTCGGACCATCTGTGCGCTGGGTGATGCTGCAGCGATGCCAGTGGCCAGTTTTATCAAACATTTCCGTGACGAGTTCCAATATCATATCGACCATGGCAAGTGCATGGTTTGATCTAGAGCACCGTGCGGTGCACTACTGCATGGGTTCGTTGAATTGAATTTGTTGGATTAGATTAATGGTGACGGTGTATTTGATGGTAAAAATAGAGATCGACGGCAGAAATATCGAGGCAAAGGATGGCTCAATGATTATTGAGGCAGCCGATGACGCTGGCATACCTATTCCCCGTTTCTGCTATCACAAAAAACTATCGGTGGCAGCCAACTGTCGTATGTGCTTGGTTGAGGTTGAAAAGGCAGCAAAGCCGTTGCCCGCCTGCGCGACTCCTATTACTGAAGGCATGAAGATCTTTACCCGTTCCACAAAGGCTATTGCTGCTCAAAAAGGAGTGATGGAGTTTTTACTTATTAATCATCCGCTTGATTGTCCGATTTGTGACCAAGCCGGTGAGTGTGAACTTCAGGATCTGGCGATGGGCTTTGGTAGTTCCCATTCACAATACAACGAACCTAAACGCGTCATCAGAGATAAGGACATCGGCCCATTAATTGCCACTGACATGACTCGCTGCATTCATTGCACCCTATGTGTCCGTTTCGGTCAGGAGATAGCTGGAGTCCGTGAATTGGGTGCCACGGGGCGTGGTGAGCATATGCAAATTGGGACCTATGTTGCCAAGGCAATGACCTCTGAGCTGTCTGGTAATATTATCGACCTTTGCCCGGTCGGTGCTTTGACCTCCAAACCATTCCGTTATAATGCTCGTGGTTATGAGATGAATAAGCGCAGCTCGGTAGCGCCGCATGACTGCGTTGGATCCAGTATCAATATTGAATCGTTACGTGGCCAGGTGCGCCGTGTTATCCCCATAGAGAATGACGAGATCAATGAGACGTGGATATCCGACCGTGACCGCTTTAGTTATGAAGGCGTCAATAGTCAAGACCGTATCACTGCTCCTATGATCAAACGTGGTGGTGAATGGTTGGAAAGCGACTGGCAGACGGCACTTGAGTTTGCTGTTACTGGTTTGAAAACTGTCATCGAAAGAAAAGGTGTCAGCCAGTTAGGTGCCTTGGCCTCGTCCAGTTCCACCGTTGAAGAGATGTATCTGCTACAAAAGTTGGTACGTGCGCTGGGTGGTTCCAATGTTGATTTTCGCCTGCAACAGCAAGACTTTTCGGATCAAGAGCGTATGCCATTCTACGCATCACTCGGTCAGTCAATCACTGATATCGAATCATTAAATGCGGCGTTATTGATTGGCTCTAATGTCAGGCTGGATCAGCCAATAATTGGCCATCGTCTACGCAAAGCTGCACTGAATGGCGCTAAACTGATGTTCGTCAATGCGATTGATTATGAATTTACTTTTCCGGTTTACGCCAAGAGTATAGGCATCCCAACAACTATGGAGCGCACGTTGGCGGCTATTGCTAAAGCGCTAAAAGAGTTAGGTGCTGCTATGCCAGAGGGGTTGGATGGTTTGCTCTCCGCTGTCGAAGTAACTGAGACTGATCGCCAGATAGCGAACGCATTAAAGTCATCCCTAAAATCAACGGTTTTATTTGGTAGTTATGCCGAGTCATTGCCAAATGCAGCTTGTCTGCGCGCTTTAGCCCAGGCTGTGGCAACAATGAGTGGCTCCACTTTCGGTTCATTAACCATGGGTGCTAATAGTGCTGGTGGTTATCTGGCTGGTGCAGTGCCGCATCGGGCAGTCGCTGGCAAGGGCGTGAGCTACGGCCTTAATGCACAGGCAATGTTCGCCGAGAAACTATCTGGATATCTGCTGCTTGGTATAGAACCAGAGCACGATGTGGCCAATCCCGCAGCCGCAATAGAGGCACTGAATAGTGCTGACTTTGTTGTGACTTTGTCTCCCTATAAGAGTGACACGATGCTTGCCTATGCTGATGTGATTTTTCCGGTGGCGCCATTTACTGAGACCTCTGGCAGCTACGTGAATATTGAAGGGCGTTGGCAGAGTTTTCAGGGGGCGGTGAAACCACTCGGAGAAACACGGCCGGCGTGGAAAGTGTTGCGTGTGCTCGGTAATCTCTTTCACATAAATGGCTTTGATTATCTCTCATCAGAAGAAGTTCGTGATGAACTCAAAGAGATGACTTCTGATCAGCGCCTTGATCAAGGTATTTGGGGCTGCCCGATTGCACTCAGTGAAGTGAACAGTCCATTGGTGCGTATCGCTGAGCAAGCCACTTATGCGATTGATGCCACACTCCGTCGTGCTCCAGCACTTCAGGCAACTGTTCATGGGGGTGCCGCTACCGTTCGTATTAATGTTGCTACTGCTTCTGCCCAGGGTTTGGGTGATGCCGTGAATGTCGAGGTATGCCAGGGTGACGCACAGTGTGTATTGCCACTGACCATTGATAATCGGGTTGCTGATGGTGGCGTTTGGCTTCCATCTGGTCTGCTTGGGGTAGCTGGTTTTGGGGCCAATGGCGCGACCATAGCACTTAAACCGATATAAGAAGAGCGAAGACGAGAATATAAAAGAATGATTGATGCTTTGCTAACAATATGGAACATGATTCCCGAGCTGTTGCAGATAATTATCAAAATTGTGGTAATTGTTGTGCCCATCATGCTGTCGGTTGCCTATCTGACGCTGGCTGAACGTAAGGTAATCGGTTATATCCAGGTGCGTATTGGCCCGAACCGCGTAGGCCCACGAGGCCTGCTACAGCCAATTGCGGACGGATTGAAGCTAGCTCTAAAAGAGATCATCATCCCGACCAATGCCAATCGAATCCTCTTCGTCATCGGTCCGATATTGACGTTAGCCCCAGCATTGGCGGCATGGGCCGTTATTCCCTTTGATGACGATATGGTTCTTGCGAATATTGATGCCGGTCTGTTGTACATTCTTGCAATGACTTCCATGGGTGTCTACGGAGTCATCATTGCTGGTTGGTCTTCCAATTCTAAGTATGCCTTCCTAGGTGCCATGCGTTCATCTGCCCAAGTGGTTTCTTATGAAATTGCTATGGGTTTTGCTTTGGTAGGGGTTTTGTTGGCTGCTGGTAGCCTCAATCTACGAGAGATTGTGTTGGCACAGGAGGGGAGCTTTATCCACTGGTTTTGGTTGCCACTGTTGCCGTTGTTCGTTATTTATTTCATCTCTGGTGTTGCAGAGACCAACCGTGCGCCGTTTGACGTGGCCGAAGGTGAATCAGAGATTGTTGCTGGCTTCCATGTTGAATATTCAGGCATGACCTTTGCGATTTTTTTCCTGGCTGAATATGCCAACATGATATTGATTGCGATACTGAGCTCGGTCATGTTTTTGGGTGGTTGGCTATCACCATTCCAGGGCATCCCTGGACTTGAGGCTTTGTTCTCATGGGTACCAGGTATCGTCTGGCTGTTGGCGAAAACTTGTTTATTCTTGTTCCTGTTCCTGTGGTTTAGAGCAACTTTTCCACGTTACCGTTACGACCAGATCATGCGTCTGGGGTGGAAAGTATTTATACCTGTAACTATCGTCTGGATACTGGTGACAGGCCTTTTCGTTATGGGCCACGTCGGTCCCTGGTTTGATTGAGGAGGGGACGAAGATGAATATGATGCGTCACTATATTAAGAGTTTTTTGCTGTGGGAACTGCTGCTTGGTCTTAAGCTCACGGGCAAATACTTGTTCGCCAGAAAGATCACGGTTCAGTATCCTGAGGAGAAAACACCCCAGTCAGCTCGTTTTCGTGGTTTGCACGCACTGCGCCGTTATGCAAATGGCGAAGAGCGTTGCATTGCCTGCAAGCTTTGTGAGGCTGTGTGTCCAGCACTGGCAATTACAATCGAGTCGGATCAGCGTGATGATGGTACACGTCGTACAACCCGTTATGATATTGACCTCTTTAAATGTATTTATTGTGGTTTATGTGAAGAGGCCTGCCCCGTGGACGCGATTATCGAAACACGTGAGTTCGAATATCACTTTGAAAAACGTGGCGAACAGATTATGACCAAAAATATGTTGTTGTCTGTAGGTGACCGTCTTGAGTCACAGATAGCGGCCGACCGGGCCGAAGACGCGCCATACCGTTAAGCGAGCGATATCACATGCAATCAGTAATATTTTATATTTTTTCGGCGGTGCTGATAGCCTCGTCTTTGGCAGTGATTACCGTGCGTAATCCTGTCCATGCAGTTTTATTTCTAGTGCTAGCGTTCTTTACCAGTGCAGCAATATGGTTGCTGCTAGAGGCTGAGTTCCTTGCCATTACGTTAGTATTGGTTTACGTCGGTGCGGTAATGGTCCTGTTCCTGTTCGTGGTGATGATGCTCGATATTAATATCTCTGTTCTGCGCGAAGGGTTTGTCAAGAATGCCTACGTTGGTGTGCCTGTAGCACTGGTCATGGTTTTCGAACTCATTGCAGTGGTAAATAGAAAAGAGTTCAGTCTAGAACAGATGCCAGTACCACTGGCACGTGCTGCGGATTACAGTAATACCAAAGAACTGGGTCGCGTGCTCTATACCGATTATGTCTACTCTTTTGAACTTGCTGCCGTGGTATTGCTAGTTGCAATCATTGCGGCTATTACGTTGACGCTACGCCGTCGTCCAGACACCAAGCGTCAGGATGTGGGCCAACAGGTTGCTGTACGTAGTAAAGATCGTGTACGCATCGTCAAAATGGCGGCTGAGAATAAGAACACTGGTTCCGCTGAATAAGCGATCCGTAACTGATTGGGGTTAGAGGAAAACATGATTTCACTGTCACATTATTTGGTGCTTGGTGCCATCCTCTTCTGTATAAGTGTGGCCGGCATCTTCCTGAACAGAAAGAACGTCATCGTCATATTGATGGCTATTGAGCTGATGCTATTGGCTGTTAACATGAATTTTGTTGCGTTTGCATATTTCTCGGGAGATCTCTCAGGACAGATATTTGTATTCTTCATTCTGACTGTGGCCGCCGCCGAAGCAGCCATTGGTCTGGCGATATTGGTAGTATGGTTCCGTAATCGCCGGACTATCAATGTTGAAAAACTCGATACACTGAAGGGATAGGGCTGATATAACCATGGAAAATGTCTATCTCGGAATTGTTCTGGCTCCGCTATTTGGAGCGATTGTTGCCGGTTTGTTTGGTAAACAGATTGGTCGTGGTGGCGCCCACTGGGTAACTAACATTGGCGTGGCTGTTGCCTTTGGTTTGTCCTGCATTGTTTTTAATAACACCGTGCTTAATGGTGCTGATGTCTATAACGCCAGTGTTTATACTTGGGCAGTGAGTGATGGCATCCGGTTTGAAGTGGGCTTCCTGGTGGATGAACTGACCGCTACCATGATGATGGTAGTGACGTTTGTTTCGTTGATAGTGCACATCTATACGATCGGCTATATGCGCGATGATCCCGGCTATCAGCGGTTCTTCTGTTACATTTCTCTGTTCACTTTTTCAATGTTAATGTTGGTTATGGCTAACAACTTCATGCAGCTCTTTTTTGGCTGGGAAGCGGTAGGCTTGGTCTCTTATCTACTGATCGGTTTTTGGTACAAGAAAGAGACGGCTATCTACGCCAACATGAAGGCATTTTTGGTTAATCGTGTGGGTGATTTTGGTTTCCTGCTCGGCATTGCAGCGGTTCTGATGTACTTCAATAGCCTCGATTATGCAGATGTTTTCAAGGCGGCTCCAGAAATGGCCGCATTGACCATCCAGGTGATTCCAGGGGTTGACTGGTCGCTGATGACTGTCATCTGCATCCTGCTTTTTATTGGTGCCATGGGCAAATCGGCACAAGTGCCGCTGCATGTTTGGCTGCCGGACTCGATGGAAGGTCCAACTCCAATCTCTGCGCTGATCCACGCGGCAACCATGGTTACCGCGGGTATCTACATGGTGGCACGCATGTCACCACTCTTCGAGTTATCAACGACCGCTATGAGCTTTGTTCTTGTGATAGGCGCTATCACTGCGCTCTTTATGGGGATTCTTGGTCTCATTCAGAATGACATCAAACGCGTTATTGCCTATTCAACTTTGTCTCAGCTTGGTTATATGACGGTCGCGCTTGGTGCTTCGGCTTACGCTGCTGGTATATTCCACCTAACGACCCATGCCTTCTTTAAGGCGTTGCTGTTCCTTGCTGCCGGCTCGGTTATCATTGCCATGCACCATGAGCAGGATATCCGTAAGATGGGTGGCCTGAGGAAGTATATGCCGATTACCTATTGGTCTATGTTGATTGGCTCCTTGGCGCTGATTGGGTTTCCTGGTTTTGCTGGTTTTTTCTCGAAAGACGCCATCATCGAAGCCGTTCATGCTTCGCATAATCCCGCTGCTGCGTTTGCTTACGGTTGTGTATTGATTGGTGTATTTATCACTGCACTTTATAGTTTCCGCATGTTTTTCTTGGTATTCCATGGCAAAGAACGCATGGATCATCACACTCAGGAACATCTGCATGAGTCACCCGCAGTTATCACTGTGCCGTTGCTTTTGTTAGCAATTCCATCAGTACTGATTGGTGCAATTGCCGTTGGTCCGATGCTCTTCGGCGGCTACTTCGGCAGCAGCATTTTTGTTGCGGGTCATAACGATGTACTGGCTCAGCTTGGTGAACACTACACTGGCGTTATGGGCTTCATCCTTCATGGGATGATGGCTCCGCCGTTCTGGTTGGCGATGAGCGGAGTATTCACTGCTTGGTTCCTCTACATAAAGCGTCCTGAGCTGCCAGCTCAAATAAAGGCCCGTTTCAAAGGCATTTATCAGCTGCTCGATAACGCTTATTACTTTGATAAGTTCAATGCTGTTTTCTTTGCCGTGGGCAGTCGCAAGACCGGACGTTTCTTCTGGCAAGTCGGCGATGTCAAGGGTATTGATGGGATAATGGTTAACGGTACCGCCAATCTTGTTGGTCGGGTCGCCGGGGTAGTCCGTAATATGCAAACAGGTTATTTGTACCACTACGCCTTTGCGATGATTATTGGATTACTGGTATTGGTCAGTTGGCTTCTGGCTTACGCATAAGAATAAAGGGATTGGACTGAATGTCAGATTTACCGTTTCTCAGCTTGGTGATCTGGTTACCTATAGTGGGTGGCCTGATGGTGTTGGCACTGGGCGCTACAGGTAATAATTGCCTAGTACGCTGGTCGTCACTGGCTTGGGCTATTGTAGTTTTTTTGGTTTCAATCCCACTTTATACTGGCTTTGATCTCACCACACATGAGATGCAGTTTGTGGAGCGTGCATCGTGGATCCCCGCATTCAACGTCTTCTACCACCTTGGTATTGATGGCATTTCACTGCCGTTGATTCTGCTGACAACGTTCACCACCATTCTGGTGATCATTGCAGCGTGGGAGGTGATCCAGCACAAAACGGCCCAATATATGGCTTGTTTCCTGATTATGGAGGGGCTGATGAATGGTGTTTTTGCATCATTGGACGCTGTGCTTTTCTACGTCTTCTGGGAAGCTATGTTGATTCCAATGTTTCTGGTGATCGGGATTTGGGGGGGGGCAGGCCGGGTCTACGCTACTATTAAGTTTTTCCTTTACACGTTCTTTGGTTCGGTGTTCCTGCTGATCGCGTTGATATACCTCTACTTCCAGACGGGTAACTTCTCAATTCTGGACTTCCAGTCAGTGCACGTCAGTTTTTCCGCGCAGATTCTTATCTTTCTGGCATTCTTGATCGCATTTGCTGTCAAGATTCCAATGTGGCCAGTACACACATGGTTGCCGGATGCTCACGTTGAAGCACCAACAGGCGGGTCGGTGATTTTGGCGGCCATCATGCTGAAGCTGGGAGCTTACGGGTTCCTCCGTTTCATGCTGCCAATCACTCCCGATGCTAGCAGTGAGCTGGACTGGTTGATTATTACGCTATCGCTGGTGGCGGTGGTCTACATATCCTTAGTGGCGTTGGTGCAGGAGGATATGAAGAAGCTGGTGGCCTACTCTTCTATCGCCCACATGGGCTTTGTCACCCTCGGTTTCTTTCTGGTTTTTGGCATTTATGAGCAAACTGGTGGTGTGGCGGGTGCTGCGCTAGGAATGGAAGGTGCCATGGTGCAGATGATTTCTCACGGTTTTATCTCTGGTGCAATGTTCTTGTGTATTGGTGTGTTATATGACCGCATGCATAGCCGTAGAATCAGTGATTATGGTGGTGTTGCCAACAAAATGCCTTGGTTCGCTATGCTGTTTGTGTTATTTGCCATGGCCAATGCAGGTCTGCCTGGTACTTCTGGTTTTGTCGGTGAGTTCATGGTTATTCTTAGCGCGTTTCAGGCTAACTTTTGGTACGCATTCCTAGCGGCGACCACGCTTATTCTAGGTGCGGCTTATACCTTGTGGCTGGTGAAACGCGTAATCTTCGGTGAAGTGACAAACGACAATGTGGCGGCACTGAAGGATATTAATGCTCGTGAAGGACTGGTGTTAGGTTCATTGGCAGTATTGGTTCTGTTGTTCGGTGTTTGGCCAGCGCCATTGCTGGATGTGATGCACTCAACAGTTGCAAATCTGTTGCAACAAGCTGTGACATCAAAGCTTTAAACAGAATAAAGCACAGAAGGCTAAGAGAAAAATCGTTATGGTGAATTTTGAAATACCGAATTTTGTGCCGGCACTGCCCGAAATATTTGTGCTGTCTATGGCTTGCCTTATCCTGATTTTTGACCTTTTTATTAAGGATAAAGATCGTATAGTTACCTTCGTGCTTTCGATTGGCACCTTGGTTGGTGCGATGCTGCTTACTATTAGCCTCTCCGATAGCGCTAGAACGTTGACCTTTAATGATAGCTTTGTCCGTGATCCAATGGGTGATGTGCTAAAGGTTTTCATCTATTTAATAACGGCAGTGGTTTTTATCTATTCACGTCAATATTTGCAAAAGCGTGATCTGTTCCGTGGAGAATACTTTGTGCTTGGCCTCTTTGGTGTGCTGGGCATGATGGTAATGGTCTCTGCCCACAGCATGCTGACGCTCTACCTTGGTCTGGAGCTGTTGTCACTATCGCTCTATGCCATGGTTGCCTTCAATCGCGATTCGTTGAGTGCTACCGAAGCAGCGATGAAATACTTTGTGTTGGGTGCATTGGCCTCAGGCATGTTGCTCTATGGGATGTCGATGCTCTATGGTGTTGCCGGTAGTCTTGACCTTGCTGCTGTTAGTGCTGCTGTGGGCCAGGATCCAGACAACATCATTCTGTTGGTTGGCCTAGCCTTTACCGTTGTAGGCTTGGCATTCAAGCTCGGTGCGGTGCCGTTCCATATGTGGATTCCTGACGTTTATCATGGCGCCCCGACCTCTGTGACGATGTACATCGGTGCTGCACCTAAGATTGCGGCCTTTGCCATGGTAATGCGGCTGTTGGTAGAAGGTTTGGGTGACCTACATGGACACTGGCAGTCAATGTTCATTGTGCTGGCGATTCTCTCCATTGGTATCGGTAATGTGGTCGCAATCGCGCAGACAAATATCAAACGTATGTTGGCGTATTCAACGATATCGCATGTTGGTTTTATTTTGCTGGGTATTCTCGCCGGTACCGAAAATGGTTACTCCGCGTCAATGTTTTACGTGGTGGTTTACGCACTGATGAGTATGGGTGCTTTTGGTATGATAATTGTACTCAGCCGCGCTGGTTTTGAGGCAGACACCATCAATGACTTCAAAGGGTTGAATGAACGTAGCCCGTGGCTGGCCGCGATGATGATGATCCTTATGTTCTCTATGGCGGGTGTGCCACCAACGGTTGGTTTCTATGCCAAACTCTCGGTATTGCAGTCTGTTGTTCAGGTTGACTTGATCTGGTTGGCGGTGACGGCGGTAATATTTTCAGTCATTGGTGCCTTCTATTATCTGCGTATTATCAAAGTCATCTATTTCGATAAACCTGAAGATACTGCGAAGATTGAAGCTGGCATGGACATGCGGGTTGTGGTTTCGCTCAATAGCTTAGGCATGTTAGCGCTAGGAATCTTCCCCGCAGCACTTATGCAGTGGTGTATGGTTGTCATGTAGTAGGTTGTTCGACGCTGTAACATTCAACGTGGTTTTTATAAGAGAGTCCTGATGCGCATCTTGGTCAGTAATGATGATGGTTATCAGGCCCCTGGCATTCGCTGCTTGGCGGATGCATTACGTTCCATTGCCGATATTACGGTGGTGGCACCAGAGCGTAACCGCAGTGGTGCTAGTAACTCCTTGACATTGGAATACCCTTTGCGGGTCACTGAAGTCTCTCCCGGTGTTCTATTTGTTGATGGCACCCCCACTGATTGTGTCCACCTGGCCCTTACAGGATTGCTTGATCGAGATCCAGATATGGTGGTTGCGGGTATTAATGCCGGGGCTAATCTTGGCGATGATGTACTTTACTCGGGCACTGTCGCGGCGGCGACCGAAGGCCGTTTTCTGGGTTATCCGGCGATTGCCGTGTCGCTGGTAGGCGAGAATCCAATGCATTACGAGACTGCCGCTCGCGCTGCTATCCAATTGATTAAACGGCTTCAATATGATCCGCTACCCGCAGATACCATTCTTAACGTCAATGTTCCTAATGTCCCCTGGGACAGGCTCGAAGGATTCGAGGCAACCCGATTGGGACGTCGTCACAAATCCGAAGCCGTCATAAAGTGTAAAGATCCCCGTGGTCGTGATATCTACTGGGTCGGGCCCGCAGGTCTTGAGCAGGATGCTGGCCCAGGCACGGATTTCCATGCGGTCCGTTATAACCGCGTTTCAGTAACACCTATACAGATTGATCTGACGCGTTATACGGCGCTGGAACAGGTAGCGAATTGGCTGCACGGGATTGAGTAGCTTGATGGTAAGTCAGTTTCGCGGTATTGGCATGACCTCGCAGCGTACCCGCGAGCGCTTGGTTGCCCGTTTGGTTGAGGCGGGAATCAGTAATCGCGAGATTTTGGATGTGATTCTTAACACTCCGCGTCATATTTTTGTGGATGAGGCGCTGGCGAGCCGTGCATATGACGATACTGCGCTCCCAATAGGCTTTGGCCAAACCATTTCACAACCCTACATCGTCGCCCGCATGACCCAACTACTGCTTGAAAGCGGCCCCTGTAGCAAGGTTTTGGAGATTGGAACTGGATCTGGCTATCAGGCGGCGATACTAGCGCAACTGGTTGAACAAGTATTCAGTGTTGAGCGGATTGGCGCGTTGCTAAAGCGTGCCCGACAACGGATGCGCGAGCTAAAACTCTACAATGTCAGATTGAAACACCATGATGGCCACATGGGCTGGAAAGATAATGGGCCTTACGATGCCATTATTGTTACTGCGGCACCTACTGAAATTCCGGCAGAGTTGTTGGCGCAACTGTCGGAGGGTGGACGGTTGATAGCCCCTGTTGGTCCCAATGGCAAGCAACAGTTGAGCCTGGTAACACGTACTGCAAAAGGCATGGAGTGGGCGGTGATAGAAGAGGTCAGTTTTGTCCCGCTGCTGTCAGGTAGCCGCTGATGAAAATTTTCTCTCTCATGTATGAGAAGACATTGTACTGGGCGCGTCATCGCTACGCGGTCTGGTATCTTGCGGCATTGAGCTTTGCCGAATCCTCATTCTTTCCCATTCCTCCCGATGTCATGCTTGCCCCTATGGTGCTGGCGAAACCGCAACGTGCCTGGCATTACGCTCTGATCACAACTGTTGCCTCGGTGCTGGGTGGGGTTTTTGGTTATCTGGTCGGGATGTTCGCCTTCGATCTGATCCAGCCCTGGCTGCATCAGTTTGGTTACTGGGATACCTATCTGACAACTGTTGAATGGTTTTCCGAGTGGGGCTTCTGGGTGGTAATTCTAGCTGGGTTCTCGCCTATTCCATATAAGGTTTTCACTGTCGCTGCGGGTACCGTTAGTATGGTCTTCATCCCTTTTTTGCTGGCATCACTGATTGGTCGTGGTGGGCGTTTTTTTCTGGTCGCCGGATTAATCTGGTGGGGCGGTGAACGAATGGAACGTCTGCTGCGCAGTTATATTGATTGGCTCGGGTGGCTGTTTGTCATTCTTGCGGTGGTGCTTTATTTTGTTGTGACGGTCATAAAATCATAAGTAATTCCAAGCATTTGTGTTGATACATGAACGAATGAAATTTACAAATACTCTCGGCGTAATTATCGGATTGATACTTCTGTGCGCCGGTTGTGGTTCTCACGTCTATCATCAAGTCCGTCCGGACGACACACTCTATTCTATCGGCTGGCATTACAATCAGGACTTTCGTCAGGTGGCTAAATGGAATGGTATTGAGCCCCCTTATATTATTCATGAAGGTCTGTGGCTACGCGTAGCGCCGCCAGTGGGCGATGACACTCCGGTACGTACACTTGCCTCGGAAAAAGAGTTTAACAAAGCAGCACCTGAGCGCTCTATCGCCACTATCAACCCCGACCAAAAGCGACCTGACAAAACCAATCTTACTTCACGCGCTAACGTGGCATGGTTATGGCCGACCAAAGGAAGTGTGGTTGGAAAATTTAACATAAACTCTCCTAGCAATCAGGGAGTTGATATCAGCGCGCCACTGGGTGCGCCTGTCTATGCAGCAGCAGCGGGCAAAGTTGTTTATAGCGGCAATGGATTGAAGGGATATGGAAACCTTATCATCATTAAACACAATGACAAATATCTCAGTGCCTATGGCCATAATCAGCAGATTCTTGTAAAGGAGGGCATGGAGGTTAAACAGGGAGATATAATTGCGCGAGTAGGGAGCACTGAATCAGAACGAGTGCAGCTCCATTTCCAGATTCGCGTCGATGGTAAGCCTGTTGATCCGTTACGCTATCTTCATTAACTTATTCCATGTTAGGCTCGTAGCCTAATCAGTCAAGTTGTTACAGTTCGAAGGCGGGATTTTTTTGGGTGGTAATAGAGTCCTAAATTATGAGTCACACAAGGCACAAGGGGAGTCTTTGTTGTGGGTAACAAGCTGCACGATAAAGTCATTAATGAAACAATTGCAGGCAACGTCGAAGAGGCAGATGGGCCTCAAACTGAATGGCAGGCTGAGGAAGAAGAGGAAGAAGAAAAAATTGAGCCTGAAGTGATTGCCGAGGGTGAAAAAAAGGCCATGTGGCAGACGTTGGAAACCAGTGTTGATGTCACACGAATGTATCTTAATGAAATAGGATTTTCTCCTTTACTCTCAGCCGAAGAAGAGGTCTATTTATCCCGTTTATCTCAGAAGGGCGATGAAGCTGCGCGTAAGCGCATGATCGAAAGTAATCTGCGGTTGGTGGTAAAGATTGCCCGTTATTACATGAATCGTGGTCTCGCATTTCTTGATTTGATCGAGGAAGGCAATCTCGGGCTGATACATGCAGTCGAGAAATTTGATCCCGAGCTTGGCTATCGATTTTCAACGTATGCCACTTGGTGGATTCGTCAAACTATCGAGCGTGCCTTGATGAATCAAACCCGCACCATTCGTCTCCCTGTCCATATCGTGAAGCAGATCAACAGTTATCAGAAGATCGCCCGTCGGTTGGCGCAGAGTATGGATCATGATCCTACCCCAGAAGAGGTGGCCGCCAAACTGGAACTGCCACTTAGGGATGTGCAAAACATTTTGGGTTTGAGTGATCAGCTTTCAACGTTAGACTCGACTTCTATTGATAAGGATAAACTTCTGCAGGAGGTTGTCGCTGACGAGCGCCAGACTGACCCATCCTCATTGTTGCAGATCGAAGAGGTACAGGCATGTCTCAGCGAGTGGCTGTTACAACTGAACGAAAAACAGCGCCAGGTAGTTGAGCAACGTTTTGGTCTTAATGGTGATGATATGGCAACGCTCGAAGAAGTTGGCGAGCGTATCGGTGTTACCCGCGAACGAGTTCGTCAAATTCAGGTTGAGGCTTTGAGAAGATTGCGCAAGATCATGGAAAAAGAGGGTATCTCCAGCGAGCAGTTGCTGGGATAAATATCGACTAGAATCGCTCTCTGCTCGGCTAGATTATTCTCCAATCATCATCAAAGCTGCCGCCACCGCGCGTCCTTCATAGGAGAGGATGTTGTAGGTGCGGCACGCCGCTGCGGTGTCCATGATTTCGTAACCGATACCCGCCTCCATGAGGGGGATGAGCAGGGCGCGGTCAGGCCATTGCAGCTGTTTGCCGGTGCCAATGAGGGCAAGCTCAGGCTTCAGGTCTGCTAATTGCTGGATATGTTCACGGGTCAACTCTGCCACGCTTTGTGGCGACCACTCTCTAAGCAAAACATCGGGAAGGATGACGGCACTACGGCTGAGTTTTTCGATCTGCACCCCTTTGGGGGCCTCATCACCTTCCGCATTCAGTAGCAACTCTGGATTAAAGGGCAAGGTGATCGTCACTTCGCCCGCGCTATAGCTCTTGATGCGATGGATGTGAATGTCGAATTCGTAGTTAACCTGCATCGGGTGACCGTCTTTATTTGTGAATGAAGTGACATTGTTGCTGACAGAGGGGCTGTGTTCAAGTGCTATTCTGTAGGATAATTGACAGCTTTCGGGGGCGCCGGTAATGTTACGCCCTTTGGGCTGTGCCCATATCTTCACTTATTAGCTGGAATTACGACATTGATTGAAGACTTTCCCAGAATTAAGCGGTTGCCACCGTATGTGTTCAATATCGTCAATGACCTTAAAGCCAAGGCGCGAGCCCGTGGTGAGGACATTATCGACTTTGGTATGGGTAATCCGGATCAGCCTACGCCGAAACATATCGTCGATAAGCTGGTTGAGGCGGCGCAACGCGATGATACTCATCGCTACTCCGTCTCCAAGGGGATTCCGCGCCTACGCCGTGCCATTACTACTTGGTACAAACGCCGTTTTGACGTAGATCTTGATCCAGAGACCGAGGCAATTGTCACCATCGGCTCCAAAGAGGGGCTTTCCCATCTGGCCCTGGCCACCGTTGGTCCAGGTGATGCTGTGTTGGTTCCCAATCCATCTTATCCGATCCATCCCTATGGCTTTGTTATCGCCGGGGCTGATATTCGCCATGTGCCGATGGTGCCGGGGATTTGTTTTTTTGATGAGTTGGTGAAGGCGATCAAGGACTCTTGGCCCAAGCCCAAGATGCTGATTCTTAATTTTCCGGGTAATCCAACCACTCAGTGTGTCGATTTGGAATTCTTTGAGAAGGTGGTGGCGATTGCCAAGGAACATCAGATCTGGGTGGTTCACGATCTGGCCTACGCTGATATTGTCTTTGATGGTTATGTCGCCCCCTCAATTCTTCAGGTGCCTGGCGCTAAAGAGGTGGCGGTAGAGTTTTTTACCCTTTCCAAGAGTTACAACATGCCCGGTTGGCGAGTTGGTTTCATGTGCGGCAATCCGATGCTGGTGGCGGCACTGGCGCGACTCAAGTCTTACTTTGACTATGGCACCTTCGCCCCGATCCAGATTGCGGCCATTACTGCGCTTGAAGGTCCACAGGAGTGCGTGAAGGAGATCAGCGACATGTATCAGGCGCGCCGCGATGTCTTATGCAGTGGCTTAAACGCCATCGGCTGGCATGTGGAACTGCCCAAGGCCACTATGTTTGTCTGGGCACAAATCCCAGAACCATATCGTCATATGGGATCGCTGGAATTTTGTAAAAAACTACTCAAGGATGCCAAAGTGGCGATCGCCCCTGGCATTGGTTTTGGTGAGTATGGTGACGGTCATGTCCGTTTTGGGTTGATCGAAAACGAACATCGTACCCGCCAGGCAGTACGCGGCATTCGCGATATGTTCCGCAAAGATGCTAAACAAGACAGTTCAGAAACATAAAAAAGATCAGGTCAGGAGATAGCGTTTGAAACCGGTAAAAGTGGGATTGTTGGGGCTGGGTACTGTTGGCGGCGGCACCGTCAGCGTCCTGCAGCGTAATGCGGATGAGATTCAGCGTCGTGCCGGTCGTGGCATTGAGGTTGTCATCGCCACCGCACGTGACATCAAAAAGGCGCGTGCCTTTGATATCTCCAAAATCACCCTGACCAGCGACCCATTGGCGGTGGTTGATCATCCTGAAGTTGAGGTGGTGATAGAACTTATCGGTGGCACCACTGACGCTTACACTTTGGTGATGCGAGCCATCAACGGTGGCAAGCATGTGGTCACGGCCAACAAGGCGTTGATCGCCAAACACGGCAATGAGATCTTTGCTGCTGCCCGTGAAAAAGGCGTGATGGTGGCCTTCGAAGCGGCTGTTGCTGGCGGCATTCCTATCATTAAGGCGATCCGTGAAGGTCTGGCCGGCAACAAGATCGAGTGGCTGGCGGGTATCATCAACGGTACCGGTAACTTCATCCTCACCGAGATGCGCGATAAGGGCCGTGACTTTGCCGATGTGCTGGCCGAGGCGCAGGCGCTGGGTTATGCCGAGGCCGATCCTACCTTCGACGTTGAAGGGATCGATGCCGGTCACAAACTCACCATCCTCTCATCCATCGCCTTCGGTATCCCGCTGCAATTCGACAAGTGTTACACCGAAGGGATCAGCCATATCACTGCAGACGATGTCAGCTATGCTGAAGCACTGGGTTATCGCATCAAGAGCCTGGGCATTTCGCGCCGCACGGCCAGGGGTGTGGAGTTGCGTGTCCATCCGACCTTGATTCCAGAGCGTCGTTTGATCGCCAATGTTGATGGTGTAATGAACGCGGTATTGGTGAAAGGTGATGCTGTCGGCGCAACGCTTTACTACGGCGCTGGCGCGGGTGCGGAGCCGACCGCTTCTGCTGTTGTAGCCGATTTGGTCGATGTGGTTCGTACCTTGACCGCTGATCCTGAAAACCGCGTCCCGCATCTTGCCTTCCAGCCGGATTCTATGTCGGACCTGCCGATTCTGCCGATGGGCGACATCGAGACTGCCTACTATCTGCGACTCGAAGCCCTGGATAAACCTGGCGTGCTTGCTGACGTCACTCGCATCCTTGCTGATGCTGGTATTAGTATCGAAGCAATTTTGCAAAAAGAGCAAGCTGACGGTGTTGCCACTGTGCCGGTGATCATGCTCACTCATCGCATTCGTGAAGCGCAAATGAATGATGCCATCAAAAGCATCGAAGCGTTGAGCGGCATCATTAGCAAGGTGGTTCGTATCCGCCTTGAAACGCTGGATGGTAAGTAGAACTTAATAGCTCCCTCTCCCTGGAAGGGATAGGGGATTCAAACACAAAATTCAAAGCCATTCCCAAGGAGCCCAACATGCCCTTTCGTCCCCGTTACACCGGACTGATTGAAAAGTACCGTGACCGCTTGCCAATCAGTGATGACACTCGCATCATCAGTCTGGGCGAAGGTAATACTCCGCTGATCCGACTTAACAACATTCCCAAATTTATCAGCAAGAAGGTCGAAATTTACGTCAAGTACGAAGGGCTGAATCCGACCGGTTCCTTCAAGGATCGCGGCATGTGCCTGGCCGTCACCAAGGCGGTGGAAGAGGGCAGCAAGGCGATCATCTGCGCCTCTACCGGCAATACCTCTGCGGCTGCGGCTGCCTATGCGGCGCGTGCCGGCATTACCGCATTCGTGTTGATTCCTGAGGGCAAGATTGCCCTGGGTAAACTGTCGCAGGCAATTATGCATGGCGCAGTTGTCATTCAGATCAAGGGTAACTTCGATGTCGGCATGCAGCTGGTGAAAGATGTAGCCAAAGAGGCACCGGTCACCATCGTCAACTCCATCAACCCCTATCGTCTGCAAGGACAGAAGACTGCCGCGTTTGAGATTGTTGAAGAGCTGGGTTCAGCGCCAGACTTCCACTGCCTACCTGTGGGTAATGCCGGTAACATCTCTGCTCACTGGATGGGGTACAAGGAGTACCACGACCATGGCATCGTGAATAATCTGCCGCGCATGGTGGGTTATCAGGCGGCGGGCTCTGCACCGTTTATTCGTGGTCACATGGTGGATGATCCTGAGACTGTCGCTACCGCGATTCGCATCGGCCATCCACAGAGCTGGGATCTGGCCTGGAAACTCCAGAAAGAGTCCAACGGCTGGTTTGATGAGTGCAGTGATGAAGTGATTCTTGTTGCCCAGAAGCTGTTGGCCGAGAAGGAGGGTATTTTCTGCGAGCCCGCCTCTGCCGCCTCACTGGCGGGTGCGTTGCGTGATATCGAAAGTGGCAAGATACCTGAAGGCAGCAAGATCGTCTGCACTCTGACAGGTCACGGTCTGAAAGATCCTGACACCGCCATCAAGCAGAGCACTTCACCAATGATGACTGTCGATGCCACTATGCTGGCAGTGAAAAAGGCGATACTGGATAACATGGTGGCTTAATAGTCATCACTTTCCTAAAAAAAATTGCCCTAGCATTAGTCGCTAGGGCAATTACATCTAACCTCGTTATACAGTACAACATGACAGATGGTTATACCGGCCATCATTATTATGTGAACCGTCTTCCTCTCCTCGTCATCCCCTGAATGACTCACGAATTATCCGTGCAAAATTCCAGAAAGCTCAACTCTCCAATACCACCAGTGGATTGGTTTCAGAAAAAATCTGATTAAATTTTTTTGCCATATTTAGTTTGTTATGAGTTTGCTTGATATTAAAAATGGCGAATTTCAGATATTCATTATCGGGGTAAATTTGCCCTGCCAAATCTTCTTTTTAGGGTTTTTTTGCCCGATAAAAAAAACTGATAAAAAATAGGTCTACAAGAAAAACAATGAGTTAGTTCTGACATATCTATGGCCTGTTACTTGCTCTAGTAGCTGGTAGTTGATGATTGCCAAGGGCTGCACCATGGATGAGTGGGATAGTCGGGTCGATAGCGTGGCCCAAGAGATTGAGCGGTATCTTGAAGCGCATCCAGAAGCGGCTGATTCGTTGCTCGGGATTGCAACGTGGTGGGTATCACGCCAGCGCATGCGTACAGAGATAGCGGTGGTGCGCGCCGCACTTGAGCGGCTTGCTGATGCTGGTGTGGTGACAGAAGCGAAGGCCAATGATGAGCACGGGCCGGTCTATCGTCTAAAACAAAAAAACCATTGAAATGAGAGAGAATTTTTAAAACGTTATGGCCAACATAAAGAGCATTCACTCTGTGTGTAACTCGATCGTTCAGTTTCTGCATAACGCTTACGAAGCTTATCCAGTGCCGTTCGGCGCGCCGGGCAGCACTATGCAGGATGAGTATCCGTGTACCTTTCGTGTGCTCGCCTCCGGTGAGCTGAAGGCCACTACCGATTTTGGTACCACTCTGTCGCTCTATCTCTATCGTGTCATGGTCAACGAACACGTGCGTAATCAGCCTGTGAGAGGTGGCAGCGCCGTGCCACTCGCGGTTGACCTCCATTTTCTGGTCACTGTCTGGTCCGAGAGCGCCGCTGCCGAACAGACCATCTGCGGCTGGGTCATGGACCAGCTCCATCAACATCCGATCATGGATGTCTCGTCGCTGACCGAAGAGGGGGGCTGGCGCAACGATGATGTGGTGCAGATTATCCCCGCCGAACTCAGCAATGAAGATCTAATGCGCATCTGGGATGCCTTGGCCCCTGACTATCGCCTCTCGCTCTCCTACATCGCCCGCGTCATCCGGATCGATGCCGCGGATGTGGCCGAAGGGCTACCGGTGGTGGCGACGCGTTATCAATATGAAGAGCAGCCCGGCAATGTTGATTGAGCGCATCGAACAACGGGTTCTTGGCGCGCTGCGGTTGATAGACCGGGTGACACAGATCCCTGTCACGCCCATTTTGACATTGCACTCAAGCAACGCAACGGTGGTGCGCAACCGGCGCGGCTACTACGTGGTGACCGATGCTGCTGGACTCGAGTCGCATATCGAAGCCTTTGAGCAACCTCCGGCCACACCAGCGCTGGGGAGTGTTTCATGTACTTTCGAAATTAACGATCCGCAGCAGCGCTATCTGCCGCGTCTGGCGACGCTGAATCTGCCGCGTGATCCTAACCCCGCCAACGTCAGCAACGCCAATTCACTGTTCCGCCCAGTGGCTGTGGCCATGTATCCGGCCAGCACAGCGCCTCTGTCACATAACTGGAGCACCATTCGTGCAGCGGTTACGCGTGGCGCTGAAAGAGCCCCCGTGCGTGGTGCACTGTTGCAGGTGATCGATGCCGCGGATGACAGCGTATTGGCCAGCGGTATCTCCGACGAACGTGGCGAGGCGCTGGTGATTGTGCCCGGTGTGCCCGTGACCAAGTTCGCCGACGAGGCGGATGGTCCCGGCCACGGTGGAGGAGGTGGTGGTGGCCACGTGCCCCCGCCTGTGATTGTCAATACTTTACCGGTGCGGCTGGAGTTATCTCTGGGCGTCACTACCCCGTGGCCTGTCAATCCAGATCTGCTGGAACAGAACCACGTAGCAAATCGGCGCATGAGTATGGATTTGACACTCAGCACAGGAAAAATGGAACGAGTAGTTATCAACATAACGTGATCTACCAAAGGGAGAACCACCATGCCTGAATATTTAGCCCCCGGCGTCTATGTCGAAGAGACAAGCTTTCGCGCCAAATCGATCGAAGGTGTCAGCACCAGCACTACCGCGTTTGCGGGTCCGACCCGCAAGGGACCCACCACCGGCGCGCCGGTATTCATCACCAGCTTCGGCGACTTCGAACGCATCTATGGTGGTTTTGGCTCACTGGATTTTGGCAGTGGCGAAGTGATCAACTACATCGCCCATGCCGTGCATAACTATTTTGATAACGGCGGTGCGCGGCTCTTCATGGCGCGTGTCTACAACCCCAGCGGCGGCGACGGCATCGCCCGTAGCGCTTTTGTCGGTGCGGACGGTGATGACGCCAACAACCTCCGCTTCATCTCGCGCTCACCCGGCCGGGCAGGTAATGGCACGGTCACGGTCACCCTGACGCAAACCCCGGTGACAGCACTGGCCCTGGCGCGCGCGCCACGCGGCACGGTGATGGATGATGGCGGTACTGTCTACGTGCGTGGCGCGGCGGGATTTGTTGACAGCGGTGCCACTGCCTTTGCCGCAGCCTTGGGTGGTAACGAGAATTTTATCACCGCCAACGTGCTGATCCGCGATGGCGATGGCAACGAGATGTTCTACGAGAATCTTGGTCTGGCCGATGGCCATCCACGTTACATCGGCGACATTCTCGATCCGACCCCTGACCGTCTGGTGGATCAACTGGAACTCGCCTTTGCTATTGAGTTGGGGGACGACGTTGACGCCTTCCGTCTTTATGAAATTCTTGACGGCATCGATGGCACAGCGCAGACATTGACCGGTGGCGGTGACGGCGGCGTGCCTGCCACCGCCTCTTACACCACACCACTGGATGGACTGGCGCGTATCGACGACATCTCCATCGTTGCCGCCCCCGGTTACGCCACCTTTGCTGATCGCATCGGCATTCAGGATGCGCTGCGCACCCACGCCGAGACGCGCAAAGCCTACCGTTTTGCCGTACTCGATTGCCGTCAGGGGATCATTCCGACCGAGGCGCTGATCGACAAGAGTGTGCTCGACTCCAGCTACGCCGCGATCTATTACCCCTGGGTGATGGTCTCCAACCCGCTGGCGCGGCCCGATGACGCCAGCATCCCGCGTGAGATCGCCCTGCCACCCTCTGGTTTCATCTGCGGCATCTTTGCCCGCAATGACATCAGCCGCAGCGTCAGCAAGTCACCCGGCAACGAGATCGTTCGTGGCGCCATCCGCTTTGAACGCAATATCAGTCACGCCGAACAGGAGCTGCTCAATCCCCGTGGCGTCAACTGCCTGCGCTTCTTCCCCGGTCGTGGCTTCCGTCTCTGGGGCGCGCGCACCGCCAGCTCCGATCCCGAGTGGAAATACATTGGTCCTCGTCGTTATTTCCTCTTCCTCGAACACTCCATCGACCGCAGCACCCAGTGGGCAGTGTTTGAGAATAACGGACCGCAGTTGTGGGCCAACATTCGCGAGTCGGTCAGCAGTTTTCTCTACAACGAATGGCGTTCCGGCAACCTGCTCGGCACCACCCCGGAAGAGGCCTTCTTCGTCCGGTGTGACCGCAGCACCATGACCCAGAATGACCTCGACAACGGCCGCCTGATCTGTCTGATCGGCGTGGCAGTGCTGAAACCGGCCGAGTTCGTCATCTTCAGGATCGGCCAGAAGACCGCCGACGCACGCGACTGATCAAGACTGATTAACAGGAGAGAATAATCATGGCTGACCGCATCACCCCTTATGGGGCCTTTAATTTCCTCGTCAACCTCAACGGTCCGCAAGGGCCGGACACACCGCTGGGCGGTTTTTCCGATGTCAGCGGTCTGGGGGTCGAGATCACCATGGCCGAGTATCGCAACGGCAACGAGAAAGAGAACCACGTGCGCAAGGTGGCCGGTATTCACAAGGTCTCCGACGTCACCCTCAAACGCGGCATCGTCAACTCCAAGGATCTCTGGGACTGGCTCAAGGAGACGCAACGCAACGGCCCATCAGCCAAGCGCACCGTCGTCATCACCCTGCTGGACGAGGCGGGCACCAGTGTCGAGTCCTGGACCCTGCGCAACGTCGTGCCCATGAAATACACCGGGCCGACGCTGGCCGCCAAAGGCGGTGGCGATGTAGCGATGGAGGAGCTGGTGCTGTTAGCAGAGGGGCTTGATCTGGAGGTGGCATAAATCGGAATGACGGCATAGGTAGCCCGGAGAGCCAGCCCCGCGAAGCGCTTTGGGTACGAAGCGTCAGCGTAATCCGGGATAACTGAAGCAGAGCACACGGGATAGCATTTGAGATGAAAGGACTGATCTTCGAAGCACTCACCCCTCAGGCCGAGGCGGCGTCAAACCGCACCGATCTGGTCTGTTTCATTGGTTTTGCCAAACTGCGCAACGCCGATGTGCCAGAGGATTTGCGTCAGTCATTGCAGCAGGAGGGGTGGTGGTCAACGGCCACCTCTACCGGTTCTCAGTCGGGCGGCAACTCGCTTTACGATGTGCCGCTGACCATCGCCAGCTGGGAGCGTTTTGATCAGCTCTTTGCCTGGGATCAGCGTCCTTACGGTGATACCTCAACCCAGGGGGCAACCTACCTCGGCGCCGCCGTGCGCTCCTTCTTTGCCCAGGGCGGACGTAAGTGTTACGTCGTCAGTTGTGGTGAGCCGGTAGCGCTCGATGCCGATCGCGCCACCCGCGACGCCATGTTGCTCAAGCTGGTGCCGAACTACAGCGGTCAGTGTGCCCGCCGTAACGAGTGGCACGGCCTGCACCACCTCTTTGGTCTGCCCGGCGCTTCGTTTGTTGCGTTGCCCGACTTGCCGGAACTGGCCGGGATCTATCGTGAAGA
>JAYUTP010000086.1:0-12568 GCA_043755075.1 Tenderia sp. (SeqCode) | reverse complement strand
TGCCGACGATGTGACGTTGCTGAAGTCGATCGAAGGCCGTCGGGATCTCTAACAAGACTGTTATTTAGTTTGTCTCGTTTGTTTGGTTCAACAAGACTGGGCGGTTTCAATGACCAAGTGCAAAAAGCGCAGCATGATGCTGCCTGAAATCGAAAGCATCTGGAGTGAACAACTCAGCGGGGCAGCGGTAGCCCATCGACTTGCGTGGTCTGGTGTTCAGTTGCCATGCAATGGCATCGAGCTGCGCCTGAGTGTATACGCTCAAGTCGGTGCCCTTGGGCAGGTACTGGCGCAACAGTCCGTTGGTGTTCTCGTTGATGCCACGCTGCCATGGGCTGTGCGGGTCAGCGAAGTACACCTTCACCCCAGTGGCTTCGGTCAGGCGTTGATGCTGCGCCATTTCCCGGCCCTGATCGTAAGTCATCGACAGTCGCTTTTGAGCCTCGATACGATTGAGCACACGGCTAAAGCCACTCAGTGCCGATTCTGCGCTGGCGTCCTGCATCCTGCAGAGCACGGTGAACAACGTCGTGCGCTCGACCAGAGTACCGATAGCCGATCGGTTGTAGGCCCCCTTGATCAGATCGCCCTCCCAGTGCCCGGGTATCAGGCGCTCTTCGACTTCAGGTGGCCGCTCATGAATGCTGACCATGTCAGGAATGCGTCCGCGCCGGTCTTCACCGCGTGCACGGGGACGGCGCTTGGGATGACCGAATCGCAACCAGCCAATCACTTGCGTGCGCAGCTCACCCCGCGGCATGGCGTAGATCGCCGTGTAAATGGTCTCATGAGAAACTCGCAAGGAAGGCGTGTCCGTGTGCACCAGCGCCAGTGTGCCGGCAATCTGTTCGGGCGAGTAGCCCTTCTTCAGGTAGCCCACCACACGCGCCCACAACGGGCCTTGTGGCTGCAAGCGACGCTCAACGCGAGGCTTGATCGTGCAGGTATCGGCGCGTTTCTGGGCGGCTTCAGCTCGATAACCGCCGGCCACCAGAGGGCGTCCAGGACCGGAACGCGCCTTCTCGCGAACCCAACCATTTCGGCTGAGTTCACGACAAAGCGTCGATGCCGAACGATTCAACCCCGCGGCAATCGCCGCCGCTTTCATTCCCAGACCCAGCTGCGTCTGAATCATCGTTCGCTCTTCAATACTCAATTGACCGTAGATTTCTCCCATGCAACATTCTCCTCGAGAAATGTTGCACTTGGTTTTTGAGCGCGCCATGTCATTGGTGGTACGCCAGCCAAAAATTCAACAAGCCAAGCCACTGCGGCAACGCAATGAACGCAAGACGATCTCATGCAGACCGTCACCGAAGGAATTAAGCTTCGCCAGATTACCAAAAAAGCAAAGGCATTTCATGGCGTGTTCTTGACCAAAGAGGGCGGTGTTATGGTCATGAATATCGATAACGGCGAGGTGATAAAACCAGAAGATGAAAAGACACAAGCAGAGAGAAACCAGAAGCGCGCAAGTGACGAGACAGCGGCAAAACATGTTGAGATGAGCGATGCTGAGTTTGCCGATATCAAACGTAGGTTCGAGCACACCATTACCACTACAGTCACCAAAGGCAGTGTTTGTCTAGAAACACATATAAAAGTGATTAATAACATAGCGTATAAATTTTGCCACCCCCCCACCCCAAAATTTTGGTAAAGCGCCCAGGATAACGCCTAATTTAAACAAACAGGCGAGCATTTCCCCACCCTCTTGCACGGCGGGGAGTGGCATCGGAAACGGACATTGATATCGGTGATGAAAATCATCTGTGATTTTTATCGCCGACTCAAATGAGGTTTACATTCACATATTTGGGTCGTTTCCGCTTAATGCGTCACTTGCTCACCGCATTGTCCTTGTCCCCCGGAATCCACCGGGGGGCGTGGGTCTCGCCGCTCAGGTAGTTGCCGTAGTTGCAGTGTCGTTACGTTGCGTTGCGGTGCGCTTCTCGTTTCTTGCCAGAGGTAATGACCTGCGCTTCGGTTACTTTAGCCCTTCGCTGTTTCTGTCTTTCAGCAGGCGTCACCGCTACTATGGTTTCTGCTGATTCCTCGTCCGCTCTCACGATCGAGATCTCTCCGAGTAAGAGCATGTACTTTCGACCCGTGCCGCCAGGTTCTACCGTTGGGTGTTTTTCGGTGACGGTTGGATGTCGCGTTTTTTAGCACGCTTATCGTCTATCTCTGACTTCACTACCTGTTTCTGTTTGCGGTCGGATCGATGCTGCTGCTTCTTTCAGTATGGCTTCACGGCTTCCATTTTGGGTTTCGCTACGTTTGCCGTCATGCTTGCGATTACCTTCTTTCAGGGAGGTAGGCATTGAAACCTCTCCGCTTTAACTGTTTCTCAATCTCTTTAATACGCCGCTGGTCTGCGGTATGTGAAAAGTCCGTGGGCGCAGTGAGTGTACACACTGCGGTTAGCGACGCTAGGTAATAATTTACTACGCAAGGTGGTAATAGTTCGCAGCGCCTTTGCCCTTGTGTCGTTACAGTTATCTGCTCAACGTAACCCTCATTATCTTAAGGAGACAGTCATGCAAGAAAAATTCAAAATCCGCACCATCACCGCCGCTGTATTGGGCGCACTGTTGGTGAATTCCTCCGTTTCTGTCGGTAACGAAAAAGAAACTGCCAAAATCGATCCTATTATTGCAGTTGAGCCTATTTTACGTGAAATGGCATTAACACAAGCGGAATTACCCGTGTTACTTATCCTCGCCAACCAATCGCAGCATAGCGTGGCGAAAGAAATTCGCGCCAAATATGAGCCGCTATTGGAGAGTTATAGCGCGCAAATCCGCGCTCTTTACGCGCCCTTCCGTTCCAAAATGGCGTTGGAAACCGCAGACGAGGAGCAAGCCTTTGATAAAGCGATGGCTGCGCAATTGCCCCTTGATATCAAGAACCGCGTTGATGTACTCAATAAAGAACGCGAGGTTGTGTCGCGCGAGATGAAGCAGAGCATCGCCACGTCCACTACCACGGTGATCGGCGAGTCACAACGTAAAGCGGAGAGTCTGGTAGAAGAGCTTGGCGGCAAAGTAACCGAACGTGTCGGCGTGGTAAATGCGTTGGCGGCAGTGGTGCCCTCTGGCGTTCTGGATAAACTGTTAAGCACGCAGATTATTAGAGAAATACTATACAACCAGCCCGGCAAACCGGAATTGGATAATCACGCTGCATCGTTGGGCGTGAGCGCATTTTGGAGTGCTGGCATGGATGGCGGCGTGTGGGACGTAGGTGTGTTGGATTCAGGTGTGGACGAGACGCATCCGGCTATTTCCGAACACACTTTTTATGAAAACCACGCAGTTAATGGCAGCCACGGCACGGGCGTAGCGTGCATGTATGGCAGCACCAATGCCACGCATAAAGGATTGGCCTTTGGTTTAAACGCCATTATCGTTGATGACGCAGGCGACACAGGCACCTCCATGGCAGGTGCAGATTGGATGGTGCGCACGGCGGGAGATGACCCAGAAGTCATTAATTATTCCTGGGGTAATGGCGGTGCAGGGGCGAGTGATTGGAGCGGCATGGCGAAATTCGTTGATGCGTTGGTGTATGACTACAACACACCGTGGGCTAAGTCGGCGGGGAACTCCGGTTTCGGCACTACCACGCTCACCATTCCTGGTGACAATTATAATGGTATGACGGTGGCCAATGTGGATGATAAAAACACTGTGTCACGCAGTGACGACACTATCCGTAGTAGCAGCTCGCGCGGTCCCACGTTAAATGGCCGCAAAAAACCTGACCTCGCCGCCCCCGGCCATAATACTTGGACATGTACTCCCGGCGGCGGCTGGGGCAATCTCGGCGGCACCAGTTCCGCCGCGCCCAAAGTCGGCGCAGCTACCTTGTTGCTCACCGATGCGGGACATTGGGACCCCAAAACCATTAAAGCAGTATTGGTGAATAGCGCCGATGCTTGGGAAGACAATAACACTGAAACCGACGCTGATGATGCGCAAGTAAGCGGTAAGGAATGGAATAAAACCTATGGCTGGGGTTATATCGACTTGTGGCATGCCAATTTTCATCGTGATGATTATTTTACCGGCAGCGTAAAGCCCCGCGGTCAAACGGGTTCGTATAAACTTTACAAAGGTCACGCGTTCGCGGGTGATAAAGCCACTTTGGTATGGGAGCGCGAAGTGGATTACAACAACGCGGCCACGCCCACCGGGTATCGCAGCTTAAGTGATCTCGATCTACGCATGTACCGGGAAAGCGACAACGCGACGCTTAGCAGCGACACCACGGTCGCGGATAACGTCCATCAAGTCGCCGCCGCTGCATCGGACGGAGTGGTGGTGAAAGTGTACGCCTACAGCACTGCTTTCGACGGTGCCAGCAGTGAGGCATTTGCGTTGGCCACGGAAGAAAACTTCAGCGTGGCGAATGGCCCCGCGTTTGCCATTGCGATGACGGCACCGCTAAGCGTTACCCGAGGCAGTGTGTTCACAGTTACCGCTACGGTGCGTAATAGTGGTGATGTGGACGCGCACAATGCCACTATTAGTCTGAATTTGCCGAGTGGTTTTACCCGCGTCTCTGGCGCAGCGATGCAAACCTTAGGGCGTATTGGTGATGGTTTGACCAGCTCCCGGGTGAGTTGGCAAGTGCAAGCACCTGTCTTCGTTCTCTTCCCCACCAACCATAATTTGTCCACCACGGTGAACAGCGTTTCGTATAACGAGACGTTTACGGGGAGGCAGGCCAAAGGTATTGCCGTGAACTAGCGGAGTTTTTTTCTGTGCGGAGCAGGTGATTTTCGAAATTTATCGCAATCTATAGATGTTTAACGGGCTGCTACCTACTTCGGGTAGTGGCCCATTTTGTATCGATGGCACTCGTTAAGGGGGGCTTTTGTTTTTGATGCAATATGTGACGGTAGAATATCCAGCACTGGCGCAGGGGTGGTTTAGTAAATTGATGACTCCAAAGGGTTTCCTGTTTACTTTTAACGCCAGCTTTCGTGGTGTCAAACCGAGATCAGTTTCAGCCAACGGCTGCGTATTGGTCAGGCCATTGATCTGGATGCGATCATAGCAGCGCTAAATTTTGCACGATGGAATCTTCTGGGGTTTCGGGTTACCCCGCCTAATGGCATAGAGGATTCATGGTTGTATGGATTTAGGGCACCTCTAAAAATCCGCTGAAGCCGCGATGGCCGCGTTCACCCCTCAAGGGGGTACCGAGGGGAAATGCGCTCAAAATGCTCATGTACTACGTGTACACTGCGCTTTTTCGCCCATTTGCCCAAAGCACTTCGCGGGGCAGGCTCTCCGCCTCGCCTAGAAGCGCCTACTTTTGGTGCCCTCGCGGCTTGATCGAATTTTTAGAGGTACCCTTTAGTAATCAGTACCCCAAGCTCCTCTATTCTTAAATGTCTCGGCTGATAATTGTGTACCGTTGCGAGGGTGGGCACTGTACACACACAGCTAAAATCCTATCTACGCCATAGTCACTGACCTCTATTTTCCACTCATCGCCGATCAGATTTATTACATCGGGGGGTAATATTGGTTGACGAAAATCGTGATTAATCTCGATCAGTTGAACAGGTAGCTGGAGTCCAAGGCCGCATGCTTTTACGATAGACTCCTTGGCTGTCCAATATTTAATCAAAAAATGTGCTTGCTCTTCACTGGCGCATGAATGCAAATGATCATGCTCATCTGTACTCAAAATGTGCTGGGCGAGTCCTTTCCAATCCTGCACTGGCAATGCTTCCAGATCAACCCCAACCGGCACCTCTGCGACAACCAGAACCGCGTTGTCAGCACAATGGCTGAGACTGAAGTGGCAATGGAATAAGTGCCGGAGAAACGGCTTCCCGAGAGGGGTGTGATCAATCTGTAGCGATGCGGGATTTATATTTAAATATGCCCCAAGTCGGCGTCGCAACCCCGCACGCGCAGCGACATATCGTGTTGCTGAAAGCGCGTGTTTGTAGGTTATATAGCGGTGTTTTTCCTCAGTGCTCAATAGCGCTAAATCATCATCACAATGGGGTGTTAAGCGCCATGTGTAGAGATGCACGGCTACATTACAATCCATAGCGTAATTGAAAATAGGTCATTCCGTTACGTTGCAGCTGTCCAAAGTAGCTATGCTCTGGACCAAAATAGTCTTCTGCTCCCACTAAAACCCGTAAGTTATCGTTTATTGCATAATCCACTGTCACTCTTGTGATGCCGCCGGGATTTGGCCACACCACAACGCCGGTTGTTTCTGCGGTCAATGTGTCATTGAGCCAGCGCTTGGCGACACGCCACGTTATGCCATGTTGATCTTTATCGGTCTGATTACTGGTAGCGGTTTGACGCCAGACGATTGCTTGCTCGGGGCCAGCGGCTAACTCATTGGGATCACTATAATCAAAGACGTGTTTTACGGTGGCTTGCAGGCCTAGGGTGAGGTTGTTGTCTAGTGCCCATTCACCGCCGCCTATCAACCAGATCTGCGGTTTTTTGTGGTGAAAGTCTTGCGGACCTTCACTGTTGGTAAGTAACCAGGCTGATTCGGCACGCCATATCACGCCGTTATTGACCCAGCTTATATCGGCCCCGATTACCTGCGCACGTTGATTGCGCAGAATGACTTCGATACCTTGGGGCGAGGTGCTGCCGAGCAGCAGATCAGGGGTTGGATCATAGCCATCAAAGTAGGAGAGCGAGCCATCAATGTTGGTGCCGCTGCCTTCCCATTTGAGCGCCCATTGTGATGACTTGGGGGCAGTTTCTTTACGATAGATAACACCAGGTACTGACTCCAGCGGTAGGGTGTTACTGGCGGCATCAGGGAACCAATAGGCAGCCCAGACACCTGTACTGTGTGCGAATGAGAGATTCACGGCCTCATTACCATGACGCAGATCACTATCTTGTGTTGTCAGCAGGGTGAAATCGCGTGGCGATAAATAGTCTGTGGGATTAAGACCATCTGCACGCCCCCAAGCAATGATTTGGCGGCCTACTTTGATATCAACGGGCCCCGCTTGCTGACGCCAATAAAGTTCGCGTATTCGCCCGTGAGAGGAGGAGTCGCGGCTGAGTGCACGTACCCAGCCTTGCCCAACCAGTTGACCAAACGTATTGGTGTTTATTTTGGCACGTCCCCAGGTGCTTATGCTGCTGATGGCGCCATCGTCACTCAGATCTCGATCACTGCTCCAGACGTCGCCGCGCAGTGACAGTGAGGTGTCGATATCGATCTCAGCAGCAACAATAGAGGGCAAGATAAATCCGATAATGGCCAGGGTATTTTTAAAGTTCACCGATCTAAACTTCTTGGATTGAAGCGTGAGGTCTCAACATTTTGATCTGCTTTAAACTCATCAAACTTGATTGTTGTTGTATGACCGCTCTGTAAATTGACAGCCATGGAGAGCATGGGTTGGTAGTGACCATTTTTTCCAACTTGCTGGATCTCTTTTGCGGTGATGCGTTTCAGCGGTTGTTTGCCTTCATCCCAAAAATCAACACGACTGGCGACAAAGTCACTTTTGCGCACCCAGCTGATACGTTTTGAGTAGCCACTATTTTGTTTAACAGCATCGCTGATAGGAATCGATTCGATGACGAAACACATTTCGCCATCAATCACCTCTTCACGTACCAGTTGATGCTGCCACTCTTCTGGCTTGTGGCCGATGATGTCGCCATAGCTGAAGTCTGTTCCGACAAAACTATCTTTTTTATTGGAGGCGGAGAGGCGACGTGTTTTGCCCAAGGCGGGCAGATAGACCCACATGTCATCGTCTGCGTTGGCATGCTCGATGAGCAGGGTGGATGTCCCCTTGATATCGGCAGGTGAAAGAAAACGGACAAGACGCATGTTGTCATCTTTGTTGTCCTGCAGACGGGTGTAGCCGCTGGTCTTGCGAACGCGGTTGATACCTTCGCGGTTGGTTAGAGTAAAGGTGGCACTGGCCACAGAATCCTTAACCTTGGTGGCGGCCAGATTTTTTTCCATAATCTTAAGCGCAGTAGGCGCTTCTTCTGCGTGGGCAGAGCCACCAATAAACAACAACAGGCTTGAACCGAGTACCAACAAACTCAGCAATTGCCAAACTGGACGGCGGTTTTCAACATTGAAAATGAAACGTGGCTGCCACGAGAGTACCAGTGCCAGCACTAATGTCAGGGAGGCGAATACGCTCACGATCATCGCTAATACGATGAAGAGTGAGAGCCACAGATGAACGTTGTAACCGATCGATAACGCCAGCACGCCATAGCCTCCAGCAACTGCGGTGGCGACATACAGTGCTGCTTTACCCGCAGTGGCCAGTGTGCTGAAGATGGCTTGATTGGTCTCTTCTCCGGCGTTGATCTGCTCACGCATGCGGTAGAGCAGGTAGATGGCGTAATCTGCACCAATACCCACCGCCATCGCGGAGATGAGTGAGTTGGGAATGTTGAGCGGAATGTTGAATACGCCCATAACGCCAAACACGGCTAACACGGCCATCGATAATGGTAGCAATACGATGATGCCCGCAGTGAATGAGCGGAAGGCTAAGGCTGAGATGACAAATATGGCTAGCGCGATCTGGGCAATATTGCGGATCTTGCCTTCGACCATGGTGTCAGTCAGTGCGATGGTTTGTACAACGTCACCGCCAAAGCTCACTTTTACGTCAGGGCCGAAAAGCGCGCTGGTCTTGTCCTCCAGTTTGGTGACGAGATCTTTGACGTAGGCGTTGCTGCCTGATTTCAACAAAATGGTAATTTTTGCGCGTTGGTATTGGTAATCGACGTAGGAGTCAAAATCACCCGGCTCGCCGGACATTGAGTAGAGCAACAGGTATTGCGATACAAGGTTGCCATTTTCTGGCAATACGTTGGCGCTGGCTTGATCACTGTTCATTGCTTGATTCATACGTTTCAGGTAATCGACGATCGAGACGGTCTTGCCAACAAAGGGCTGAGCCTCGGCAAAGCGCTGAGTCTCTTCGATAGCACTCAGTACCGCTGGGTTTTTGATGGCATCAGCCGTTGTGCTTTCTACCATGATGTAAAGGCTGTTGGTACCACCTAACTGGCTATTTAAAAACTCATCATCTTTTTGAATATCGAGATTGGCGGCAAAGAAGTTTTTGCTCGCATTGTCGACTTCAACGTGCTGAACACCAAACAGGCATGCCACTATAAACGCGGCCCATACACCGTACATAATGCGGCGACGGGTAGGAAGTACCAATTGATGGGCTATCCAGTGAGGGATATGATCCCACATGCGTTTTTTGGTTTCGAGAACCAGCTCTTTATCGCCCGGTGGTTTTAGCAATGAACGGACGGCAGGGATGAAGGTCACCTCAAGCAATACGGCACTCAATATACCCATGCCAGTAAAGATACCGAAGCTGCGAATGGTGGCGATGTCAAAGACTAGTAGAGAGAAGAAGCCGAGGGCTGCGACGCCGCCTGCAATGATCATGACAGGACCAATGCCGATCAGTGATTGAATGACAGCCTCGCGGTTGGCATCCACGGGAGAGAGCGCGCTATTTTTGCGTAGTGTGGCGTACTCTTCGTAGTATCGCTTTAGCATCTGCACAGCATGACCCGCTGCGACTGCCAGAATCAATATGGGTGTTGGTGAGTTAAAAATATCGAGCGGCTGACGCAGTAGCCCCATGAATCCCATGCCCCAAGCTACTGCCATTAATGCGGTCACTAGCGGCAGTATCAATCCCTGTTTAGAACGGAATGCTTCAAAATGCAGCAGACCAATCACCAGAATGGCGATCGGGAAGAGCATGTTAATGCGCTGGGCAAAAGATTCTGTTTTGTCGAGATAGATCGGGTTGCCACCGAGCGTAATATTAACGTCATCGCCTAGCTCAGCCTCAACGACAGCACGTACTGGCTCAACCATCTTCTGGAAACCGTCGGGACGCTCCTTGAGTTCAACCAAAATTGCGGCGGTTTTGAAATCAGGTGAGACCACGGTATTCATGTAGACCGGGTTAGCAAGGATGGCCTGCTTCAGTGAGGCATAGTCTCCTTCAGTGAGTGATCCCTGCTTGAGAAGTGGCCGTGCTTCAAAGCCCTCTTCTGTTCCTTTGATCGCTTTGGCTTGACGTGCCGCCAGGCTGATCATAGTTGAACGGACGACGCCGGGGGTATTCTCTAACTTGCGTGTAATGCGCTCGACCCGGTCAAGCACCGCTGGCTGGAAAATATCACCCTCTTTGGGGCTGATGCCGATTAGCATCAAATATTTAGAACCAAATACCTCGTCAACATGGTTGGTGGCCTTGATATAGGGATGATTTTGGGGCGCTAGCGCTTGTGGATCAATCACGATCTTCAGGCTCGATCCAAGCACACCCAATATGGCTGTGATGATTAAAATTATCACAATCACTGAGATGCGGTTTCGCAATAACCATTGCGCATATTGGTTCATATTCTCTCCTTGAAACTACTTTATGAAATGTAGTTAACTGTTTTTATTATAACTAAACAGTTTAATTAAACGGGTTGTAGTGCTGAAAATTGTTTTCGTAGTTTTACCACATCACTCTCAATTTGGCTGAGTAGTACTTTACGTAAAATTGTGGCTGGGATAATGCCAAAGAACTTTCCTGGCTCTGCAGAGAATTGCCAATGTACCTCTACCCCTTCTTCATGCGGGGTTAGCGTATAGCGTCCTTCATAATAGAATGGACCGTCAATGACTTTGAAGGCGTAATTACTGTTTGAGCTACTCTCGATGATCTCTGCTAGAAAATTCATCTTGCGACTTAGAAAGCTAAAAATAATTTTGTATTGGCTTCCGATCTCGGGTGTAGGTGTTAATAGTTCAACAGCGCTACAAGAACTTTGCCATTGGGCATCGTTAGACGGATTAGATAGATATACAAACGCCTCTGCTGGTGAGACCGGTAATGTGTAACGGTAATCTGCGTGAATCATGCGACAAATCCTATAGAGGGTTTAATGGGGTAATGGTGATCAATCATGGCCGCCACGGCGGTGGCTTGCGGTGCGTACATGATTGAGTTGTGGTCGCCGGGAAGCTCTACCATTTGCAGTGTCTCTGGCAGCAGTTCAGACCAACCTAAGGTGGGGCCGTAATTTTCTGTTTCATCCAGTGCACGTACTAGCAGTGTTGGTAGAGTGTCTGTGGATGGGAAGTAGAGTTGTAAGGCGATGCCGTTAGCGATGTAGACCTCGAAGTAGCGTGAAAATTGATTAATGTCTGCATCTTGGGGCAGTACATCAATGGCTTTGGCCTCATCCAGTACCTGGGCGAGCATCGATTCGTTCGGTAATGCACGCAATACGTCTGGTTCTATACGTAAGGATTTTCCATACGGTGTTGCCAGGTCGCGGGCAAACCAGGAGAGCAGTGTTGCATCATCGGCATCGCTGGGCACATTGGCCGGGATTGGGGCGCGGGTATCGATTAGGGTGATACCGCTTATCTCTTCACCGGCGTCACGCAAACGTCGTGCAACTTCAAAGGCGATGATGCCACCGAAACACCAGCCTCCCAATAAATAGGGGCCATGCGGCTGTTTTTCGCGCAGCTGTTTGATGTAACGTTCTGCCATGGCTTCGATGGTCACTTCGGCACCATCATCTTCAATCAAACCGGGTGACTGTATTGCGAGTACTGGGCGCTCTTTGGTGAGTTGTTGGCACAACTCAAGATAGCAAAATACATTTCCACCAATCGGATGGAATAACCATAAGGGTTGTATATCGCGCTGGTCGCGCAGCGTGATTAGAATGCTTGGTTTGGTAGCGCCACCTCGACGTAAACGACTGGCGAGAGAGGCGACTGTTGCATGTTGAATAAGCTCGGCAACTAAAATGTCTACTTCGAATAGGCGTTTAATGCCAGCCACTAGTTGTACGGCGAGCAGTGAGTGACCGCCCAAATCGAAGAAGCTATCTTCAATGCTGATGCGAGGTACACCCAGCAGGTCGCTATAGAGTCCTGCTAGTTTGATCTCGATCTCATCACGTGGTGCAATAAAGTCACTGTCTGATAATGAGATGTCGGGTGCAGGGAGCGCTTTGCGATCAATCTTTCGATTAGGTGTTTGTGGCAGTGCGTCGAGAAAGACGAAGGCTGACGGCAACATATAGGCGGGTAACGTTGCACGCAGTATGTCTCGTAATTCGTTGAGTATTGGTTGTTTATCCTGCGCTACCAAGTAGGCAACGAGACGTGGGTCGCCGGGGCGATCTTCACGAACAACAACGACACTGTCGCGGATGGCGGGGTGGCGCAGCAGTATGCTTTCAATTTCACCCAGCTCTATGCGATAACCACGTAATTTAATTTGGAAGTCGAGGCGGCCGTGATGCTCAAGATGGCCATGGGCACTCCACCTTACCCTATCGCCAGTGCGATATAACCGTCCGGCCTGTGGCAATGTATCCAACGTACAGAAACGTTCTTTCGTGAGCTCTGGTTTTTTCCAGTAGTCGAGTGCAACACCTGCACCACCGATCCATAGTTCACCAATAACGCCGGGCGGTACGGGGTGGCCTTGGGGATCAAGCACATAAAGCTGGGTGTTGGCGAT
>JAYUTP010000085.1:0-2287 GCA_043755075.1 Tenderia sp. (SeqCode) | reverse complement strand
CTTCAAGTGCAATTCCCGCTATTAGTCCAACGTACGCAATGGACAGTGATAACGACGGAAGGACTAACCTGGAGGAAATTCAGGCATCGCAATTGGCGGGCACAACTCGCCCTGCGCAGGGCGCAGGCGCCGCCGCTAACGTCACCAACAACTGGAACTGGCAGCTCCCCGACGTGGATGGGGACGGCTGTTCAAGTTATTATTCCAGATTTACTGAGGCGGGTGTTTCAGCTAATATTGAAGAGCCAACTGCGAATCCTGCCGCGGCGGCCATTGTAGGTACTGGAAGCAACTACAGAAGATTCAATCCAAGAGGCTGGGATATAGACGATAATGACGCAGCTCAAGGCTGTTCTACTCCTAATTGGACGAATGCCACTATCATAACTGCGCCGGGCTCAACACTCGACTCCACACCACCTGGAAAAGTTAACACACTTAGTGGGGCTGCGCTTGGATCGGCTGTCATACCTTTGAAGTGGGTGCCGGTCGGTGATGATGGCAACGGCCAAACTGGTGTCCCTGGCGCAGTGGGCGGTAAAGCACACAGTTACGAAATAAGATACACGACTGCTGTTAACGGTTTTGCCACTGGTGTCGCTGGCAGAAACCCAAGATCGCCCGCAGACTGGGAGATCATGCACAATATCTTGGAACCTGATGAGATAGATAGTGGTGGTCTTTGGAGTTCCCCTGCCGATCCTGATTCCTTGATGCAAGCGCTGTACGAACCGCTTCCTGAAGTGCCACCAACAAACGGTACTACTATTCAAACATGTAATGCACGCAATACCACCTGAACTGTAGGGGCTTCATACGACATCAAGGCTAGAGGGACAAACTTGGTCGTAAACGCTATAACCAATCTCACCACTTATTGGGTGGCCATGTGGACGCATGACGGTGTTACCGGGGTGACTGGCAATCTTACTACTCCGGGAACTGTCACCGAGCAATCTACCCTGTCCAACATCATCGCAGTCACCCCAGGTGGGGCTGGCGCAGCCATTTCATCTATTTCCCCTGCTTCCCCTGCCACTTTCTCGGGTACTGGCGTTGTAACAGTGAACGGTTTTGGGCTGGCTAACCTTTCTACTAATGCGCTTGGTCTTGCATATCAGATGGTTTTGACCAATTCGGCTGGAACGGCCGTATCTATTGCAACCGGTTTAACTTACCCCGCTACCAACGCGAATGGCAACCTGACCGGTACCTTTACCTCGGTACCGGCTGGCACATATAACCTGGAGTTGCGTACTTCAGCTGGTGTTATGAAGGCAGCATGGGTGGAAGCGATAACTGTGGCTGGTGCTCCGTCGACATTGACTAGTGTGACTCCTAACACCCGTGGTCAAAACGCAACGAGTCAGTCTCTTGCCTTGGTTGGAACAGGCTTTGCGACTCCGATGACTATTGCTTTCTCAGATGCGAACATTACCGGCACGATTGCGAATGCTAGCGTTACCTCCACCACTGCTACAGCCATCGTAGAAACAGTGGGTGCAACAGCCGCTCCTGGCACGGTATCGGTGACCGCTAATGGTGTGCTAGCTACTGGTACGCCAGCATTCACCGTAACTGCCGCACCTACCTTTAGCTGTGCACCGGCTCTGCCCTTGCCTTCTACAGGTACAGTGGGCGTAGCTTATGGTCCTGTCGTTTGTACCGCTGTCGGTGGCTCACCGCTTCCGCCTGCTGCACTGTCCTACACTTGGACGGCAACAGGCTTCCCGGCTGGCATAACCGCTGTTGTTAGCGGCACGAGCAACAACACCCTGACTATCTCTGGTACGCCGACTACAGCGAGTGCAACCCCAACATTGGGTTCGATCAAAGTAGAAGACAACAATGCGGGTGTGTCAGCTAGCGTAGCGCATAGCATCACGATCAGTGCCTCGACGCCGATTATCTACGCCGTCACTGGCACAGCTGGCGCAAATGGTTCGATTACCCCTGCTACTCAGAATGTGAATAGCGGAGCTAGCGCAACCTTCACCATTACGCCAAATGCAGGCTTTGTGACAGTGACACCAGTAGGTGGCACCTGTGCTGCAGGTACACTGGCAGGTCTGACTTACACCACAGGTACAGTAACGGCAGCTTGCAATGTATCGGCAACCTTCACGCCGATTATCTATGCAGTTACCGGCACAGCGGGTGCGGGTGGCACGATTACTCCAGCTACGCAGAATGTGAACCATGGTTCAACTGCTACCTTCACCTTCACGCCTAATGCAGGGTTTGCGACAGTGACACCAGTAGGTGGCACCTGTGCTGCAGGTACACT
>JAYUTP010000084.1:0-8042 GCA_043755075.1 Tenderia sp. (SeqCode) | reverse complement strand
TATCACTGCCTTGCCGATACATGCCCGCGCCCGCCTGGGTATTGGTTATCTGCCGCAAGAGGCGTCGGTCTTTCGTAAACTCAGTGTCGTCGATAACATAATGGCGATCCTCCAGGTCCAGCGTGGACTGAGCGGCCAGCAGCAGGAAGAGATGCTGGAGGGGCTGCTGCACGAGCTGCATATCGGCCACATTCGCGACTCACTCGGCATGAGCCTCTCGGGCGGTGAGCGGCGCCGTGTCGAGATCGCCCGCGCGCTGGCAATGCGTCCCGATTTCATCCTGCTCGATGAGCCCTTCGCGGGCGTTGATCCCATCTCGGTCATCGACATTCAGCGCATTATCAGCCAGCTCCAAGAGAAAGGGATTGGTGTCTTAATCACTGACCATAATGTTCGTGAAACGCTGGGCATCTGTCAGCGTGCTTACATTATGAGCGAGGGACGTGTCATCGCTCAGGGTACGCCTGAAGAGCTTCTGGTCAATGAGCAGGTGCGGCACGTTTATCTGGGTGAGCACTTTCATTTGTAGCAAGCATCTATAACAGGCAACTCTAAAATGCAAGACTGTATCCTTCTGGTATCTGGGGTAAACTTCTTGGCTAGCAGGACGATTGTTTAACCACGAGCGATCACGCGCAGTACTGAGATAAACTCCACACAATGAAACAATCACTACAACTCCGCCTTGGCCACCAGCTGACCATGACGCCGCAACTGCAACAGGCGATTCGTCTGCTGCAACTTTCGACGTTGGATCTTCAGGCTGAGATTCAAGAGGCGCTGGAGAGTAATCCGCTGCTGGAGGTCAACGAGCACGCGGCGGCGGCAGATGGCTCCGATGAGCACTGGGAGAGTGGCGACGCCCCGGAGGCGAGCCATGACTACAGCGCTGCCAATGAGCAGGAGAGTTTTACTGTTGAATCGAACCCCGCTGAGAGTCAAGACGCGGTGGTGGATTTGCAAACCACCGCGATGCCTGATGAGCTGCCGGTCGATAGCAACTGGGATGATGTTTATGACAGTGTACTGCCCGCCAGCAGTGCTGCTAGTGGCTCCAGTGATGACGACTATCGCGGCTTTGAAAATCAGAGTGATGCTGGTGAGAGTCTGCAAGAGCACTTGCAGTGGCAGATGCGCCTGACGCCCTTCAATGATCTTGATATGCAGATTGCCGAGACGATCATCGACTCGATCAATGAAGAGGGGTATCTCACCAGTTCACTCGACGACATCCTTGTCGCACTGACACTGGCCGAAGGTGAAGAGGTAGAGCTGGATGAGATTGAGGCGGTGCTGCATCGCATCCAGAACTTTGACCCGATCGGCGTGGGTGCCCGCGATCTGCGTGAATGTATGTTGCTGCAACTGCTGCAGCTTGATCGCACTGTCCCCGAGATATCGGACGCTATTGTGTTGGTGCGTGATCACCTCGACCTGCTCGCCAATCGTGACTACAATCAGCTGATGCGCAAAATGAAGCTGACACGCGAGGCGTTGCAGCAGGCGATCCTAATGATTCAGAGTGTCAACCCGCGTCCTGGCAGCGCCATCGACTCAAGCTCCGCTGAATATATTGTCCCCGATGTCTTTGTCAAAAAGGTCAATGAGACCTGGCGCGTTGATCTCAATGCTGACGCCATGCCGCGGCTGCGGGTCAATGCCCAATATGCCGGCCTAATTCGTCGTGCCGACAGTAGCACCGATAACACCTATCTGCGCAATCAGCTGCAAGAAGCACGTTGGTTTATCAAGAGCCTCTCCAGTCGTAATGAAACGCTGCTTAAGGTGGCGACAGCCATCGTTGAGCGGCAGCGCGGCTTCCTTGAGTTTGGTGAGGAGGCGATGAAGGCGTTGGTGCTGCATGACATCGCCGAAGAGCTGGGCATGCATGAATCGACCATCTCGCGGGTGACCACTAAAAAATATATGCACACGCCGCGTGGCATCTTTGAATTGAAGTATTTTTTCTCCAGCCATGTTGGCACCGCCACGGGGGGGGAATGTTCATCTACCGCGATACGGGCGCTGATCAAAAAATTGGTGGCGGCGGAGAACCCAGGTAAACCGTTGAGTGATAGCAAGATTGCCGAGGTCCTTGACGGGGAGGGGATCAATGTAGCGCGGCGCACAGTGGCCAAATATCGGGAGGCGTTGTCAATTCCTCCCTCCAACGAACGTAAGCGGTTGGTCTAATGCCCCGACTGTCAATGCAGATCAGGTAGCTAAAACAAGATGAAAATTTCAACGTTATTGACGACCGATCATATACATTGTGATGTGGCTGTCAGCAGTAAAAAACGTGCCATGGATGTTCTCAGTGGTCTGTTGGTGGGGGCGGGGGCACCTCCTACGGAGTCTGAGATTTTCAATGGCCTGATTGCTCGTGAGCGGCTCGGCAGCACTGGGTTGGGGCATGGTGTCGCTATTCCGCATGGCCGCTTCGCCGGTCTTACCCATACCATTGCCATTCTAGTGCGCTTTGCCGAGGCAGTTGATTACGATGCGATGGACGGCGAGCCGGTTGATCTAGTCGTGGCGTTGATGGTGCCAGCAGAGTCCACCGATGAGCATCTGCAATTGCTGGCGGCGCTGGCCGAGATGTTTAGCAATGAGCGAATGCGTAACACCTTACGCCAAGCGGCCACGCCGCAGGATATCGCTGACGTTATCGCACGTTGGTCGGCCGTCGATCACCAGGCCGCCTCTTCGGCCTGATTTTCTTGTGAACTCCTCTTTCCGCCATGTGCCTCCGATTGCCGCGGTTGCAGTTCATGGCAGTATGGTCGAGGTTTTCGGCATGGGGGTGTTGTTGCGTGGCCGCAGTGGCAGCGGTAAGAGTGACTTGGCGCTGGGGCTGGTGGATCGTGGCCACAGTTTGGTGGCGGATGACCAGGTTGAGTTTGTTGTTGTGGATGGCCGTTTGGTAGGCCGCTGTCGTGCAGGGTGTGGCGAGTTTATCGAGATTCGTGGCCTAGGGGTGGTTAACCTAGCCCGTCTCTATGGTAAGTGGGCGGTGCGACAGTTGGCCCCGCTGGGGCTGGTGCTTACCCTGGAAACGGCGGATGATCGTGATGGTTTTTCCCGTGGGCATCTATCCCCTCTATGGGGTAACTGGAATCTGTTGGGGGTCGATGTGGCAGAACTGACGTTACCCCATGGTCGGGGACGAGACCTGCCACTGCTGGTGGAGATGGCGGTGCGCCTCAATCATCTTCGGCAGCAGGGGTATGATGCCACTGTTGAGTGGGAGGCGAATCTCGCGACCCTCATGAGAGAGGAGAGTGCATGAAGTTAGTGATCGTTAGTGGTCTGTCAGGTTCGGGCAAGAGCGTGGTGCTGCACACGCTGGAGGACTTGTCATTCTATTGTATCGACAACCTGCCGTTGAGCCTGCTCAAGGAGTTTGCCAGTCAGATGGCTGCGGGTGCCCTAGGCGAGTATAAACGTGCTGCTGTGGGAATTGATGCCCGTAATCTCAATAACGATTTTGGTAGTTTTGCCGAGCTGGTGGCGCAGATCCGAACCCTGGGATTACAGTGTGAGATTATCTTTCTGCAGGCCGATGACAATACCCTTATCAAACGTTTTAGCGAGACGCGCCGCAAACACCCACTGACCAAGGCCGGTACCTCGCTGGCCGAGGCGATCAAACAGGAACGTAAACTGCTCTCAGCTGTGGCGATCAATGCCGACTGGTGTATCGACAGCAGCCGTACCAACATTCATCAGCTGCGTGACATCATCCGTGCCCAGATGGTCAATGAGAGCAAGGCGCTGACATTGACTTTCCTCTCCTTCGGCTTCAAACACGGCATTCCGGTGGATGCTGATTTTGTGTTTGATATCCGTTGCCTGCCCAATCCCCACTGGGACCCGCAGTTGCGTGCGCTGACAGGCATGGACAAAGAAATACAGCTGTTCCTCGACAAGGAGTCTGCGGTCACTGAGATGTATCAGGACATCCAGCGTTTTTTAGAGCGTTGGATACCGGCATTTCAGGCCGACAACCGCACTTACATGACGGTTGCCATCGGCTGTACTGGCGGCCAACACCGTTCGGTCTATTTGGCCAAGCGGCTCAATGATCACTTTGCGCCCTTTGATTTTGAGGTGCTGCTGCGGCATCGGGAGCTGTCGGCATGACGACCGGGTTGTTGATCATCAGCCACGAGACGATCGGCACTTCCCTGCTCGACACCGCGTCGCAGATGCTGGAAATGTGTCCGATGGCATTGGAGCTGTTGTCGGCATCGCCTGGCTGCGCCCCGGAGTCGCTCTATGACAAGGCGATGGCGGCGGTGCGGCGGCTGGATCGTGGTGGTGGCGTGCTGGTGCTGACGGATATGTATGGCTCGACCCCAAGCAATGTCGCTAACCGGCTGGCCTGCGAGGCTAATATTATAGTGGTGGCGGGGGTTAACCTGCCGATGCTGGTGCGGGTTTTTAACTATCCGGGCCTGTCGCTGCAGGAGCTGGCGTATAAGGCGGTGAGTGGTGGCCGCGATGGGATTTTTGTCTGTGAACAGGATGTCATGTGATTAACAGAACGGTAGAGATCATCAATAAACTGGGGTTGCATGCCCGCGCTGCCTCCAAGTTTGTAAAGACATCCTCCGGTTTTGCCAGCGAAATAACTTTGCGCAAAGGGAGCCGCCGCGCCAATGGCAAGAGCATCATGGGTGTGATGATGTTGGCCGCCAGTTGTGGTTCAGTATTGGAGCTGACGGTGGACGGAAGCGATGAAGCGGCGGCGACAGCGGCGCTGGAAAAGCTGATTGCAGATCGTTTTGGGGAGGCTGAATAACACGTGTCTAGCCTGAGTTTGAAAGGGGTTGGCGTCTCCAGAGGCATTGCCATCGGCAAGGTCCATCTGTTGCAGCGCAACCAACTCAAGGTCCGCGAATATCTAATCCCCGCCAGTCTGATTGAGGCCGAAATTGAACGTTTTAATCAGGCGCTGGCCACGGCCCGGGAGCAGTTGGCGGCGATCCGCGACAATATTCCCACCAACACCCCCGTTGATATCGTCTCCTTCATCGACACCCATCTGTTGATGATGGCCGACAAGGCCCTCGCCCGTGAACCTATCGAGGTGATCCGCAAGCGCGGTTGCAACGCCGAGTGGGCGCTCAAGCTGCAACGTGATGCCCTGGTAGGGGTATTTGAGGCGATGGATGACGCCTATCTGCGTACTCGCAAGGATGATGTTGACCACGTCGTCAACCGTATCCAGCGTCTATTGTTAAATCAGAGTGATCGCGTAACTAGCGATGGCAGTCTTGAAGGGTGCGTCGTTGTCGCCGATGATCTGGCCCCGGCCGATACCGTGACACTTCAGCATGAGGGGGTGGTCGCCTTTGTCACCGAGTATGGCGGCCCCACCTCCCACACCACCATCATGGCGCGCAGCCTCGGCATACCGGCGGTGGTTGGGGTCAAAAATGTGCTGCGCTATCTGCGGCAGGGCGAAAACCTGGTGGTGGATGGCCATAATGGGGTAGTGATCGCTGGGTGCGATGAGCGTTGCTTTAATCACTATCGCGAGCGTCAGACTGAGGAGCGGTTGCAGCGCGCTGAACTCAACAAATTTAAGGAGCTGCCCGCCATCAGCCAGGATGGCATGGTGATCTCGCTTCACGCTAATATCGAGTTGCTCGAAGATATGGTGGCGCTGAAACGGGTGGCGGCCAAAGGGGTCGGGCTCTATCGTACCGAGTACCTTTTCATGAATAACGCCGAGCTGCCTGATGAAGAGATGCAGCTCAACTCTTACCGAATGATTGTGCGTGCCCTCAACGGCGCGCCATTGACAATCCGTACCCTTGACCTAGGGGCGGACAAAGCGCTTCATCCCGAGCGGCGCCAGGAGAGCCGCGGTAGCGTGCCGACCAATCCGGCCCTGGGGCTGCGCGCGATTCGTCTCTGCTTGCGTGATGCCTCGCTCTTCAAGCCGCAGCTCCGGGCGATTTTGCGGGTGGCGGCGGAGGGGCCGGTGAGCATGATGATCCCCATGCTGGCGAGTATGCAGGAGCTGCATCAGACGTTGGAGTTGATCGCTCAGGTGAAGGCTGAGCTGCGTCAGGAGGGCAAGCCTTTTGATGACTCAATTGCTATCGGTGGCATGATCGAAATTCCGGCGGCGGCGCTTTGCGCCGATGCCTTCGCCAAACATCTCGACTTTTTTTCCATTGGTACCAACGATCTGGTGCAGTACACCCTGGCGGCGGACCGGCTCGACAACAGCGTCAATTACCTCTATCAGCCGACTCACCCGGCGGTGCTGCGGCTGATCAGCATGACGATCAAGGCGGGACGCAAGGCCGGTATCCCGGTCTCCATGTGTGGCGAGATGGCGGGGGAGTCGCGTTATACCCGATTGCTGTTGGGGTTGGGGCTGCGTGATTTCAGCATGCAGCCGACCATGGTCCCGGAGGTGAAGCGCATCGTTCAGGAGAGTAACGTCGATGAGCTGACTAAAAAAGTGCGACGGGTCTTGCAACTGCCCTCGGCGGTTGAGGTGGATGCCTTGGTCGACCGTTTGAATGGCGTCTAGCGGCAAACGTGAGTCGGTTTGTAGGTTCCCGTTGGCCAATAACATAGATAAAAACAGATAGATAAAACACATCTTTACAAGCATCCACGCCGCGTGAATAATCGCCACGCAATTTTTTAGATGGATGTTGTTTTTATCATGGAACGATTAATTATCACTTTGTGTCGCAGCATCAGTGCATCAGTGCATCAGTGCATCAGTGCTTCTTTGCCTCTGCGTACTCTCCACAGCGCGCGCCGATCTACCGCTCACCATCGAAGACCTGCTCACCGCTGAAAAACGCTGGCGTGCTGATGTAAACCTCGTCTATGCCAACAGCGACCGGCGCAACGTCGATTCGCGCTACGGCACCATCCAGACCGGCCCCGGCCAGTTTATCTCCGTCCCCGTTGCTGTCGGTCAGGCGCGGCAAAACATGGATCTGCTTGCTTTCTCCGCCGGGGTGCGTTACGGCCTGAGCCTTGATACCGAACTCTATGGCCGCCTCGGCGCCGTGGCGCAGAGCACACGTATCTTTGATGCCGACGGCCCCGCTTCTAACAGCAGCCAGAAATTTTCCGACAGCTGGATCGGCATCAACCACCGCCTCGCCGACGACAATAAAACTCCCGCGCTGCTGCTCTTTGGCGAACTGGCGCTGGCCGAGAATGTTGTCGCCGAAGGCAATGAACTCGTGCACGGCAAAAGCAGCATGATCGGCCTCACCACCTACCGCGCCACCGACCCGCTGGTGCTTGCACTCACCACCGGCTACCGCCACAACGCCACGCGCACCGTTGGCAATCAACGAATCAGCCCCGGCGACCTGCTCTTCATCAACCCCAACATCGGCTTCGCCGTCAACCACGAAGTCACGCTCACCACCGGCCTGCAATGGCGCTGGCAACAGCGCGACACGGTGAATGGCGAGTACCAAGGCATCCGCACCACCAAAACACAGCTGGAATTGGGCGTGGGCTACGCCTGGAGCAAGCAGACCACCCTGCAACTCATCAGCCGCAGCGACATCACCGGCGACAGCGGTACCGAAATTGGCATGACCTTTTTGTATAAATTCCCCAGCAAGTTTTCAATCAAACCCACAGAGAAAGGAGGTGACGCCCCAGAACAACCATCAACGCAGTGACATGACAAATTAACCGTTTTTAATTCAACACTATTTTGATATGGAGATTAAGATGAAAAGATTGACAGGCACATCCTTGGCCCTTGCCCTCACGTTCTCTCTTGGTGCAACATCGGCCCTGGCCAATCCTCTGGAAGATAAGGATATGGCTTTTGCCTTCGGCTCGGAAAGCACGATGGAAGTGGCTACACTTTCTGAGCAGGAGATGAGGGAGACGGAGGGGGCTTGGTTCAATTTTATAAGTGCTGGCTGGGGGGCACTTGGTGGTGGCGTCGGTTATGCGACATCTACTCTTGCTTCAGGTGGCAATTGGAGCAATGCCGCCTTTGGTGGCAGCGTAGTTGGTGGTGCCGTAGGAGGGTT
>JAYUTP010000083.1:0-10796 GCA_043755075.1 Tenderia sp. (SeqCode) | reverse complement strand
GGGCTTCAAATGCCCAGCAGAGTTGTTTACACCAGACGCTTTCGATTTCAGGCAGCATCACGCTGCGCTTTTTGCACTTGGTCATTGAAACCGCCCAGTTTATTCCTAATTAAATCGGAAATATTTCGTAATTAGTTGATTTAAAACGAATTATAGTTTTAACGTCAATGTGTTATTAAGCGTCGGTTTGTTTGTCGCTAAGTTGCAGTCGCTGTTTGACGGCGATGACGCGCAAACGGTGCAGCTCATTTGCCAGCTTCTGCCCCTTGAGGCCATTCTGCGCCAAGACGGCGGCATCAACGCTCAGGGCCGCCTCGCGGGCACGGCGGAATATCTCCATTTGGGGATAATCACGATTTTCAAAACCGCCGCGACCGCGAGAATCGGCAAAGCAGGTGAGCAAAAATTCCTCGAATCGTTCGGGGCGGCGATAGGCATCCAGTGCTTGCAGTGTGTCCACCAGAGTTGAGGCGCGCAGCTCAGCGGCGCGGTGGCAGTGGGTGTGGAATTTGGCTGCTAGCAGCGCCAGTTCGCGGTAGTCGGTGGGGGTCTTGAGTCGATCACAGAGCTGCTGCACCAGCGGTAATGAACGCGCCTCGTGAGCAATATGGCGTGGCCATTCGGTTGGCGGCGTGGTTCCCTTGCCGAGGTCGTGCAGCAGCGCGGCGAAGCGCACCCGTGGCTCGGGGGTGATTAGCGCCGCCTGTTCCAACACCATCATGACGTGGATGCCAGTGTCGATCTCGGGGTGGTGGAGCGCAGTCTGCGGCACACCGAAGAGCCGGTCGATCTCGGGGAAAAGCTTTTTCAATCCGCCACACTCGCGTAACGCCTCGAAGAAGGCACTGGGGCGTTGTGCACCGAGGGCGCGGTGGGTCTCCTGCCAGACTCGCTCTGGCACTAGCGCATCAACTTCGCCACTCGCCACCATGCGCTGCATCAGCACCATTGTCTCGGGGGCGATGGTGAAACCGAGGGGTGCGAAGCGGGCATAAAAACGGGCGAGGCGCAAAATGCGCACCGGGTCCTCTTCAAAGGCGCTGGAAACGTGGCGCAGTACCTTGTCGCGCAGATCCTGCTGACCGTTGATGGGGTCGATAATAGTGCCATCCGCGGCCATGGCGATGGCGTTGATGGTCAGGTCGCGGCGTTGCAGATCCTCTTCGAGCGTTACGTCAGGCGCGGCATGAAAAGCGAAGCCGGTGTAGCCGGGCGCGGTCTTGCGCTCGGTGCGGGCGAGGGCGTATTCCTCATGATTTTTGGGATGGAGAAAGACCGGGAAATCTTTGCCGACCTGGCGATAGCCCTGATCGAGCAGCGCCTGGGGGGTGGCTCCCACCACCACCCAGTCACGATCTTTAACGGTTAGGCCGAGCAGCTTATCCCTGACCGCACCGCCGACCTGAAAGATCTCCATCGCCGTGGCTATGGCTCTTTGCTATCGCGTGCCGCCTCTTGGCGGATGGCGTCGTAACGACCGCTCATACTTTCGTTGCCAATCTGCTTGGATATGATGGGCTCAATACGGGTTGGCTGGAGCTTGAAATGGGCCGGAAACGGTGCCACGCAGACGGAGGCGGTTTGTAGGCTCAGGTAGTTGTCGTAGCTGAAGGGTTTGAACGGCAGCAGCCCCATCACTCTGGCCATCAGGGCGGAGATGCCATTGCCGAGAGGCAAGATGAAACGGTTATAGCCGCTGACGCGGTTGGCGTACTGCGCCATCTGCAACAGTGTGTAGGCCTCGGGACCGCAGAGGTCATAGCGCTGACCGTAACAATCGTAATCATTGAGCGACTTGATCATCACCTCCACCACATCATTGACGTAGACCGGGGCCATGCGGCTGTCGGCACAAACCAGTGGCAGGATCGGCAGGTGGCGCAGCAGATGTGCAAACTTGTTAAAGAAGTGGTCGTCATTACCAAACATCACCGAGGGGCGGAAACTGGTGACACGCAGGGCTGATGATGCGTGGGAGTGAGCCAGGTTTTCACCTTCGCCCTTGCTGCGCAGATAGGCGCTGGAGCCCTGCTTGGCATCGGCGTTGAGCGCGCTCATCTGCAGCAGGCGGGTGACGCCAGTGGCCTTGCAGGCCTCGACCACCTTCTGCACCAGCTCCACATGGTGGCGCTGAAAGTCGCCGCGCTTGAATTCGTTGAGGATGCCGACCAGATTGATCACCGCATGGCAACCGACAAACAGCGCCTTGAGCGCCTCTTCATCATGGATATCGGCATCGACGACATCGACCTTCGGCAGCACGCTCAGGGAGCGGCGGCGCTCACGGTTGCGTGACGGGACTACCACGAAATAACCGGCCTTGGTCAGTTGCGAAACGAGCTGATGGCCAACAAAGCCAGTGCCGCCCAGCACGCAAATAGTCTTCGGTGTCATGCTTGATCCCTGCTGTGATTCTATATAAGAAGGCCGAATTGTCCCGGTATGGTGAGGGGCGGTCAAGTGTCCGATTGGGGCTATACTCACAAAAACCCCCAGCAAGGAGTCATCATGGCATTTGTCAGCCGCAACCCCGCCACCGGCCGAGTGGTGCAGCAGTATCCCGTCTGGAACGAAGCGCAGCTGGAGGAGGCGCTGCGCGATGTCGCCATCGCCACGCCGCAGTGGGCCGCCACACCTGTGGAGCAGCGCTGTGCCCTGCTCCACGCGATTGCCGATGAGATCACGCGTCGCCGCGACGAGCTGGCAGAACTGATCACCCTGGAGATGGGCAAGCTGATCAAGGAGTCACGCGCCGAGGTCGAAAAGTCGGCCCTCGGCTGCCGCTACTACGCCGACAACGCCGCGCGGTTCCTCGCCGACGAGGTGATCGCCAGCGATGCCGGCAAGAGCTTCGTCGCCCATCAGCCAATCGGCGCCATCCTCGCCATCATGCCCTGGAATTTCCCCGTTTGGCAGGTGTTCCGCTTCCTCGCCCCGGCGCTGGCGGCAGGCAATACCGGCGTGCTCAAACACGCCTCCAACGTGCCGCAGTGTGCGTTGGCGATTGAAGATATCGTCCGTGCAGCAGGCGCGCCTGGCGGAATCTTTCGTACCCTGATGATCTCATCCGGCCAGGTGGCCGGGGTGATCGCCGATCCGCGTATCCGCGCCGTCACCCTCACTGGCTCCGAGTCAGCAGGCCGCCAAGTCGCCGCCACCGCGGGCGCTCATCTTAAAAAAACCGTGCTGGAGCTGGGCGGCTCAGACCCCTTCATCGTGCTCGAAGATGCCGATCTCGACTGGGCCGTGCAGCAAGGGGTTGCCTCGCGTTATCTCAACGCCGGGCAGAGCTGTATCGCCGCCAAACGGTTTATTGTGGTCGAGTGTATTGCCGATGAGTTTGTCGCCCGTTTTAAGTCAGCAGTGGAGCAGTTGCGCCCGGGTGATCCCATGGCTGAGACCACCACGCTGGCCCCCATGGCGCGTGAGGATCTGCGCGACGAACTGCATCAGCAGGTGCAGCGCAGTGTTGCCGCGGGTGCCGTGGCCGTTAGCGGTTGCGCAGTGGTCGAAGGGGCGGGCGCCTACTACCAACCCTCCATCCTAGACCACGTAAAACCCGGCATGGCCGCCTGGAGCGAAGAGCTCTTCGGCCCCGTCGCCACCATCCTCCGCGCCAGGGATGAGGCGGACGCCATCAAGATCGCCAACGGCTCCGACTTCGGCCTCGGCGGCAGCGTCTGGACCCGCGACAGCGAACGCGGCGAACGTCTCGCCCGCAAGGTGCAATCCGGTGCGGTGTTTGTCAATAGCATGGTCAAGAGCGACCCACGCCTGCCCTTCGGCGGCATCAAAAACTCCGGCTACGGCCGCGAACTCAGTTATCACGGCATGATGGAGTTTGTGAATCAGAAGACGATTTGGGTGAGATAGGTTGAGGTGGGGTAAGGTAAGTGAGAATAGGTAGGCCAAGAAAGAGTTCCGATAAAGGGTTCTGCTCTCTTTATTAACCTCTTTAATTTATGGCTTTTTTATTTGCACATCCAATTTTCGATTTGCCGCGTATTATCTCTGTCTCTCTCGGCGCTTGTGCCAAATCAGGGAGGTAAATTTTAAGGAGCGATTCAATGTTTAAAATAAATAATGTGGCGTATCCCGTTGTACTCGTCGGCCTCGCGAGCTTGTTATTCGGAGGTGGCAGTATGGCCGAGATGAAATCCAAAGAGATGACAGCCTCAATGGACGCGCCTATATCCTACCCTGAGGGCTATCGAAGTTGGGTTCATGTTAAATCACGAGTCAACCTCGATGGGCATTCACAAGCAGGAAACGTCGGCTTTCAACATGTGTATGCCAATGCGAGCGCTGTAGCTGGCCTTAAATCGGGGAAATACGCCGATGGTGCCACGCTAGTATTAGATCGCCTCAACTACGAATCAGCTGATGATAAAATTCTCAGCGAAGGCTCGCGCAAGGCGCTGGTCATTATGGTTAAAGATGCAGCACGGTACACCGCCACGGGAGGTTGGGGCTTTGAAGGTTTTAAAGCAGGCGACCCCAACCAACGAATCGTAAAAGACGACGGCGTTAAATGCTTTTCTTGTCATGAACCACTGAAAAAAGACGATTTCGTTTTTACTAAATGGCGCGACTAAGTAAAATCACTTTTTGAGTCAGAGACGATTCATTGTCTCTGACTCAAACGTAAAAACAACATCATATTTTTCTCGCTGGTTTGAATTTTGATCCCAGAAAATCTACAGAATTTTCTTTATCCTCTTTACCCAGGATCTTGTTCGATCCTATATGCGTGACATCTCTTCTGAGGGATGAGTTCAGCGACAAGCCCCCACTCTACGTGCTCACACCTGTATTCGATACGACAAACCCGGGAGGCTTGAGCTGTTTACTCGAAGCGTGACGCTCATCACTATCGCAACCGATATCAATTTCAAGCTCACGCAGCAGTTCCATCGTCTCAAACAACGGCAACCTCATCATCCCGGAAAAGATCCTCTCAAGGCGCTTTAATGAGTAGCTGGCGCTGCGCTGCTGGGAGTTGGCACAGCGCCAGCTTCATGGAGAGCGTCTACAACCTTATCCTGATGGACGACGGCATCGCTATCCATCACGGCAAGCGGGTGCATGTCTACAACACGGTTGGCCTGATGAATCAGCTGGAGCGGGAGAAACAACTGGGCCGTGCCGACAATCTGGCCAAACAGTTGGCACAGATAGATGCCGTGATACTCGATGAGTTGGGCTGTAGGCCATTCCTAGACGCCGGTGTCGCACTGCTTTTCACCTGATCAGCCAACTCACGAGAAGACCTCATTGATCATCACAATCAGCCTATCCTTCGGTGAAGAGAGTGATCTGACCTTTTTGGTCACTCCAGGCAGAGACAAGCTCCAGCGCCGAGTCAAAGCTAGACTAGGGTGTCACATCCAAAATCATACCGAAGGTTGTAGACGCTTCATGTCTTATGGTTGGCGTCTAGTTAAAGATTAACGCCACACGATAATTTGCCGCTCCATCATCTCTAATGCCTGGTTTTAGTCCGCAAGTGGCGTTGTGCACAACACACCCGCTTTACCAATTTTTGAGTCATTGGCATTATTGGAAAATCAATGGGTTGTGTCAGGTATTCTCGACGGGCTTTATTAGTTGCAGTTATGAGTTTGATGGAATTGCGCAAAAATGGTATAATTCTCCGCCTATCAATACGATCCCCTACATCTATAACTTTGTTGGGGAAAGTTGTAACGTGAATATTTTATTAGTCAGACAATAGTCGCATTGACGTCACTACAACACACAAATCATCTGAGCGATGTTTTGAATCTGCGCATCATCTCTTCCATACATAATTTCATCAGTCTTGCAGTATTGAAATCGTGGTTATCCGTCGAGACTGAAGACGATAACCAAGTCGAATGCCACGGGGTTATTAAGAGGAAACAGCATGGACAAGAATCGTATTTTCTACTGCGTACCACAAAGAGCCTACATGAGTGTGCACAACTGCGGTCAGTTGCGTAATCGGCCAATCGGCAAAGCTGCCGCCGGAGCACAGCCTAAGATGATCGCCTGTGAACGGTGCGAGATGTACAAGATGGTCGATAAAAACAAAGTACCTACCATCACACTCAACGAATATCTGGGTGGCGCCAAACCCACGGGGCTTTCGGTCTAACCGTCTCGCGATACTATCTGCCCCCGGATCTTCCGGGGGCAGCACTACTCAGCAATCCGCAGTACATTTGCGATAAATCCCATAGGCCAAGTCGGCCGGTGTAATAGCAGTGTAGAGGTAGCTCTTCTCCATGTCGCAGATGAATTCCCGCCAACGGCAAGCGGTGCGGCACCTTGATGGTCCGTGCTTGGTGCTGGCCGGTGCCGGTAGCGGCAAGACCCGCGTCATCACTCAGAAAATAGCTTACTTGGTGCAGGAGTGTGGCATCTCGCCGCGCAATATCGCCGCCGTTACCTTCACCAACAAGGCGGCGCGTGAGATGAAGCATCGTGTTGGCGAGCTGCTTAAGGGTAAGGAGACGCATGGCTTACAGGTCTCTACCTTTCACACCCTTGGCCTCAATATCATTCGCCGCGAGCTGAAGATACTCGGTTACAAACCCAATTTTTCCATCTTTGATTCACAGGACTCGGCCTCCCTCATCAAGGAGCTGCTGCGCCGTGATCACGGTGATGATGGTGGCGTGGTTGAAGCGATGCAGCGCCAGATCTCGCGCTGGAAGAGCGCGCTGGTGACGCCGGAAGAGTCGTTCACCGATGCCGGTGACGACACCACCCTCAACGCCACGGCGCAGCTCTACGTCCGTTACCAACAAGCGCTCAAGGCTTACAACGCCGTCGATTTCGATGACCTTATTCTGCTTCCCGCCCGTCTCTTCCAGGATAATGCCGAGGTGCTGGAGCGCTGGCAGAACCAAATCCGTTACCTGCTGGTGGATGAATATCAGGACACCAACTCCAGTCAGTATCAGCTCATCAAAAATCTCGCCGGGGTGCGCGCGGCATTCACGGTGGTGGGCGATGATGACCAGTCGATCTACGCCTGGCGCGGTGCCCAGCCGGAGAACATGTTGCTGCTGCAAAAAGATTTCCCTAATCTCATCGTCATCAAACTGGAGCAGAACTACCGCTCCACTGGCCGCATCCTCAAGGCCGCGAATGCGTTGATCGGCAATAATCCGCATGTCTTCGATGACAAAAAACTCTGGAGTGAACTCGGCTACGGTGATCCCATCAAGGTGATTATCGTTCCGCGTGAAGAGCAGGAGGCGGAGCAGGTGATCTCGGAGTTGATCTCGCATAAATTTCAGCACCGCACTGAGCACCGTGATTACGCCATCCTTTATCGTGGCAACCATCAGTCACGCCTGCTTGAAAAGACGCTGCGCGAACAGCGTGTTCCCTATCACCTCAGTGGCGGGACTTCGTTCTTCAGTCACAGTGAGGTGAAGGACATCATGGCCTACCTGCGGCTGCTGGTGAATCCCGATGACGATGCCGCTTTTCTGCGTATCGTTAATACACCCCGGCGCGAGATCGGCCCGACTACATTAGAGAAGCTCGGCAACTACGCCACCCAGCGTGGCCATAGTCTCTTCGCCGCCAGTTTTGAAATGGGGTTGGAGCAGCACCTCAACGAAAAGGGTGTGCAGCGTATCCGCCATTTCACACAATGGTTGGTTGATGTGGGCGACCGCGCTCAGCGTGGCGATCCGATCGATGCAGCGAAAGATATTATTAAAGAGACCAACTACGAAGCGTGGCTCAACGATAGCAGCAAGGATATCAAGCAGGCTGAAAAGCGCATGGCCAACGTCTGGGAGCTGATCACCTGGATGCAGCGCATGTATGAGAGCACGCAGAAAGAGAAGAGCCTCGGCGAGCTGGTCAACCACATGAGTCTGATGGACATGCTCGACCGTAACGATAACGGCGAAGTGGGTGACTGTGTTTCACTGATGACGTTGCACGCAGCCAAGGGGCTGGAGTTTCCGCACGTCTTTCTCATCGGCATGGAGGAGGAGATCCTACCGCACCGCGCCAGCATCGAAGCCGACAATATCGAAGAGGAGCGCCGCCTCGCCTACGTCGGCATTACCCGCGCTCAGCGCACCCTCACCTTCACGCTGTGTGCAAAACGCAAACGGGCCGGTGAACTGGTGGAGAGCGATCCGTCACGCTTCCTCAGCGAACTGCCGGAGGAGGATCTGGAGTGGCGCGGCGTCGGGCAGAAAAAAGATCCCGAAGAGAGCAAACAACGTGGCAACGCCCACCTTGCTAATCTACGTGGCATGTTGGGCAATAAATAAGTTAGAGGGAGTATGCCTGGCGTGAAGCCACCACGTGCTCGACTCCCCGTCAATTCGGTGAATGAGCAGGCGCCCTCACTAGCCGTTGTCTTTACAGTGGCAATAACCTTGTCAACGGCTGGCGGCGAAGGTTGAGTGTGAACGAAAAGGTTGAGCCCGCGCCGGGCACGCTATCCACGGTGATGCTTCCACCCATCAGCTCGACCAGTTGTTTGCAGATGGCTAGGCCAAGGCCCGTGCCGCCGTACTTTCGGGTAGTGGAGGTGTCGGCCTGGGTGAAAGACTCAAAGAGGCGTGGCTGCACATCCAGTGGAATACCGATGCCGGTGTCTTTGATGGCAATATGTAGAGCTGTGATTTCATCAGAAAGCATGATGCAGCTAATATCGATATCAATATTGCCGTGGTGGGTGAACTTAATCGCGTTGCCGATTAGGTTTATGAGCACTTGGCGGATGCGCCCAGGATCACCGACGAAATAATCGCTGCCACAACTCGGGGCGTAATGCAGATTCAGCGTTAGCTCCTTCTCATTGAGGCGACCTGAGAGCAGTTGAATAACCTGTTGCACTTCATGATGAAAATCAAAGGCAATCTCCTCAAGGGTGAGTTTTCCAGCTTCTATTTTAGAGAAATCTAGAAGGTCATTTATGATGCTCAAGAGATCTTTTCCAGAACTGACTATCGTGTCGACATAACCAACTTGCTCATCATCAAGCTCCGTCATGTTAAACAGTTGCGCCATGCCCAGCATACCGTTTAGCGGGGTACGGAGTTCATGGCTCATGGTGGCGAGGAAGTTGCTTTTAGCGCGATTGGAACTCTCTGCCTCATGTTTGGCGATTGTTAGTTCTACATTGTTCCTTTGCAGTTCAACTAATGCGGCGGTGAGTTCAGTTTGCGATGATTGCAGTGAAGAGCGCATCGCTGCAAAAGAATGGATGAGATTGCCAAGTTCATCGCGACTTTGCTTGGGTAATGGTGCTGAAAAATCGCCGTTACTTAGCTGGGTAGCCGCGCTCTCAAGATGTTTTAAGGGTCGAAGAAAAACCATGCTGAGCCAGACCATGCTAGCCAAACCAATGATTCCGATGGTGATCAGCAGTATCAATTCAATGCGGTGAATCTGCGCCAGCGCATCATCAAGAAATGGTTGCCAGTCCAAGTTGAGATTCAGCATCGCAATCTCTTGGCCATCAAAAATAATTGGATGCAAGTGTTGGTAGATGTTTGGCCCCGAAACATGGGGTACGGCATCTATGGGGTAGAGGCGGGTGTTGTCATGGTTGTAAATGCTGACAGTAAGCCACGCGGGTTGATTGAGTTCACGCTGTTTATTGAGAGAGACATGTAACGCCGACAGATCACCTGAAAGAATGTAACGGGCTATTTCAGGTTCAAGCGTGGAGACCAGCTTGACCTGATTCTGGGTAAAAGCGTCGTGTTCATGAGCTAGGTATTCTGGGATCCAAAAAAAATGGATGGCAGAAGCAAGAACCGCAAAGCCCAGGATGGCGGGTAGAAAAAGTTTTGCACGCAGCCCCATGTCTACTCCTGAATATAAAATCGATCCAGGCCAAGGCTGGAGATGGGTTGGTAATCTTCAAGGGTGGCAATGCCCAGTTGTTTGATCGGAATCTCGGCCAGAAGCGCCTTGCCCTGAGGGGTCTTGGCAAGCTCCAGTAATGCCTGCTGTACCTCACGCTGAATCTTTTCCGGCACGCGTGGATGGGCGGCAAACGGATGTGGCGAAAAACTTTCCGTGCGATAGATCACCTCAAGGCCATCCTGAATGTGTTGCGGTTGTTGTTCGAGGGTCTTCTGCACGCCGCCACCCGCCGCCGCCAGTCCCAATAGCACATTCAAATAGACAGAACTGTGTGATTTTACATAAATCGTGTGGTAACTGAGTTTGAACTTGTCATTTAGATCTGCCCGCACCAATAGTGACGCCCCCAGCGCATTGGGGGCGGGAAAGGCGATGGTCTTTCCTTCCAGTTCACTGATGCTTTTCACTCCGCCTTTTTTGACCATCAAAATTCCCTGTAGCCCGGAAGCGACTTCCCTTGCCAGCGGGACATAGCGCTGTTTATTGTGCTTCACCTGCATGTGGTAAGGATTCATATAGGCAAAATCAAACCGCCCGGCAGAAAGCTGCTTTTCAAACTCAGGGATTGAGGGAGAGCCACTCAGTTCAAATTGATAACCCGTGCGCTGCTGCAACTCCTTAAAAATAGGCACCCAGATAGAATAGGTCTGTCGAGTATCAAACTGCGGGACAATACCCACAGAAAAAATACGCTTAACGTCAGCGCGGGCATTCTCGCTAGGAAACAGCATGGCGATCAGCACGGTCGATAAAAGCAGGGCCAGCCTAATGGCTGACCCAGAAGCGTTAATTTTATACATTTCCAGCATAATCACCCCGAGGTGTTTCGATCCATTCTGGTATTAACTAATAGCGGCAAAGCCAACTAAAGCAGCACAATTTTTTGGGCTTGATCCTTATCT
>JAYUTP010000082.1:0-2489 GCA_043755075.1 Tenderia sp. (SeqCode) | reverse complement strand
GCAGCAACGCTGCATCACTCACCATCACCACTATTTTATCTGCTGCCATTGCTGCTCTATTCACGCCTGTTAAACATCATAAAGCCGCGCCTGCGAGGGACGGGGAGCAATCTCGATTGAAACTTCTTGAGTCCACCCACAATACACGGGACAATCGACTTTCCTAGAAGGAGCTTTTTCCGTGACTATCAAGTCTGACCACATCAGCCGCAGGGGGCTACGCGTCCTCGAATATGGCGGCCTCTTCATCATCACCATCGCCACCCTCATCGCTGGCTTCCAAGAGATCATGCACATGGTCGGCATGGGCAGGGTGACGCTGGCCGACCTGCTGTTGCTATTCCTCTATCTCGAAGTGATCGCTATGGTGAGCGTCTATCTGGAGTCGGGCCAGTTGCCGGTCAGGATGCCGATCTACATCGCCATCGTCGCCCTGGCCCGTTATCTGATCCTCGACTTCAAAGAGATGGAGAGCTGGAAGATCATCGCCACCTCATCCACCATCGTACTGCTGGCGCTGGCAGTGTTGGTGATCCGTTACGGCCATACCAAGTACCCCTACTCGCCACTCTCCAAAGATAGCAACTAAGAGTAGACTCACGACTCCGGCAAATAGCAACGCCAGTCATGGCGCCCATCACCAAAGGCGAGAAAGGGCTGATTGATAAGCGACTCCTTGCGGTTATAGCGCAGGGGGTTGAGCTCCAAATCGGTGAGTTTGCCCCCCGCCTCTTCCAGAATGCACTGCGCCGCCGCCGTATCCCACTCACCCGTCGGCCCAAGCCGGGCATAAAGATCAGCGCGCCCTTCAGCGATATAACAGGACTTGAGTGAACTGCCCAACGTCAGTACATGGTGTTCATTGAAATTACTCAACAGCTCGTTGAAGCTATCGCTATGACAAGCGTGGCTGCCCGCGATGATGATCTGACCACCACCCCAATGACGCGCCCGGATCTGCTTCACCCTCTGCCCCTTGGGCTTTTTATAGGCACCACTGCCCAGTGAGGCGAAATAACAGTCGCCGGTCACCGGCACGTGGATCACCCCCACCACCGGCTGGCCCGAATCAATGAGCGCAATATTAATAGTAAATTCGCCATTGCCCTTGATGAATTCGCGGGTGCCGTCAAGCGGGTCCACCAGCCAGTAGCGCTGCCACTGCTGGCGCTCTGCAAAGGGGATCGGGGCACCCTCTTCCGACAACACTGGCCAGCCGGGGGTCAGCGCGATTAGTCCCGCCACGATTACCTCGTTAGCTGCCAGATCGGCCTCAGTCACCGGGCTGCTATCAGCCTTATGCTCAACACAAAAGGGACGGGAATAGACTTCCATGATGCGCTCAGAGGCGCGCAGCGAGATGGCCTGCAGCTCATCAATCAACGTTGCGTAGATGCTCATCTCGTCCCTCCGAACAACAGTTCACGCACCATAAAGAGCGCCGCGATGCTGCGCGCCTCAGTGCACTCCCCCTGACGCAACAACTCAGATAGCTGCGATAGTTTCCACGGCACGACCTCCAACGCCTCCGGCTCATCACCCTCTGCTCGTTGCTCAAAGAGCCGCCGCGCCAGCACGATCTGGGTGTGATGATTCATGTAAGAAGGCGAAAGAGTCAGGGCGGTGAGATGTTCCAGCGAGTGGGCACCATAACCCACCTCTTCCATCAACTCGCGATTGGCAGCCACCAGCAGATCTTCCTCTGGCTCGATTCGCCCCTTAGGCAACCCCAATTCATAACGATCAACACCGGCGGAGTATTCACGAATCAGTAGCACCGTATCGTCATCGAGCATCGGCACCACCAGCACCGCCCCGGCAGAGTTGCTGCGTAAACGCTCATACTGCACCTCAATACCGTTGGAAAAACGCAGATCAACCGACTCCACATGGAAGAGTCGAGTGCGAGCGATAGTCGCGGTTGCTAGTATTTCGGGCTTTTTACGCATAATCTATCGCCATTATAGCCCGAGTGATTGGCACAGCGCCCGATGAAAAATGATGAATAGTATAGCCTGGAACGAAATTACCACCGTCCTGCTCGACATGGATGGCACTCTGCTGGACCTTCATTACGACACCCATTTCTGGCGTGAGCAAGTACCACAACGCTACGCTCTCAACCGTGGCCTCGATATCGACACCGCCAAACAGCTGCTGTCCCGTATTTTTGAGAAGCATGCTGCCACCCTCAACTGGTACTGCCTCGACTTTTGGAGCCACGAACTCGATATCGATATTGTGGAGATGAAACGGGATACCGCCCACCTCATCGCCATCAAGGAAGGGGCACTGGAGTTTTTGGGTCAACTAAAAAAACTAGGCAAGCGAACGATACTTGTCACCAACGCCCACCCCCACAGCCTGGCGCTGAAGCTGGAACATACCCAGCTCGACAACCACCTCGACCGCCTTATCTCGGCCCACACACTGGGGCTACCCAAAGAGAGCCCTTTGTTCTGGGACAAGCTGCAAAAGATCGAGCCCTA
>JAYUTP010000081.1:0-4348 GCA_043755075.1 Tenderia sp. (SeqCode) | reverse complement strand
TCGTGCCTTCGCCGGGCTTGGCAAACAACACGTACTCGCCCTACGACTCGCCGCAGGCTATGGCGATGAATCACCGCGGCCTTTCCGGCTCGGTGGTAGTCGCAGCGACGCAGGCACACCATTCCCGCTCGACTTCGCCTACACAGGCTCACCTTTTAACAAACGCAGCTACGCCCTGCGCGGTTATCCCACTGGTTTGGCAGCACTCACGGGCACGCGTATGGCACTCGCCACCATGGAGTGGCGCTTCCCGATTGCTCGCATCGAACGCGGCATCATGAGCCCACCCATTGCACTCAACCAGATCCACGGCAGCTTGTTTGTCGAAGGCGGTGACGCCTGGCGCGCAGGTCAGCGTCGCGACTATGCCAGCAGCGCCGGGGTAGAGATCACTGTCGAGGCGATTCCATTTTACGGACTGCTCTTTAGCAGCCTCGATATCCGCGCAGGTTACGCCCACGGCTTTGATGTGGGCGGTGAAAATCAGATTTATGTGCAGCTGGGAACAGGATTTTGAACTGGGACGGCCGCTGACAAGATGACCAAATTTAGAACTTGATCCTCCGTCTGCGTTAAAATAGCTTTCGTTAGTAGCCAATTCGCCCCTGATGGGGAGCAACCCAGGAACTTACATGACTGACAAGGCAAAGATCATCTACACCCTGACTGACGAAGCGCCAGCATTGGCTACCTTCTCTTTCCTGCCTATCGTGCAGACCTTCGCCAGCGCGGCGGATGTAGTGCTGGAGACCCGCGACATCTCCTTGGCGGGTCGAATCATCGCCAGTTTTTCTGAATACTTGAAGCCGGAGCAGCGCAGCGGCAATGCCCTTGCCGAATTGGGCCAGCTGGCCAGCACGCCCGAAGCCAACATCATCAAGCTGCCCAACATCAGCGCCTCCCTGCCGCAGTTGAGCGCGGCCATCAAGGAGTTGCAGGCACACGGTTATGCAGTGCCCAACTATCCGGACGAGCCGCAAAACGATGCGGAGAAAAAAATCAAAGCCGCCTACGCCAAGGTGCTGGGCAGCGCCGTCAATCCGGTGCTGCGCGAAGGCAACTCCGACCGTCGTGCGCCGCTGTCGGTAAAAAACTACGCCAGAAAGCACCCGCATTCCATGGGAGTCTGGTCGAAAGATTCCAAGACTCGCGTTGCGCACATGGTGCAGGGTGATTTCTACGGCTCCGAAAAATCGCTCACGATGAGTGATGTAGGTAGTTTCAACATCGAGTTCGTCGCTGCCGATGGTGCGGTAAAAGAGCTAAAAGCAGCGGCACCCCTGTTGGCCAGTGAGGTGATCGACAGCGCGGTGTTGAGCCAAAAGGCGCTAAGCAGCTTTCTAGCTGAGGCGATCAACGACGCTAAGAGTGAAGGTGTGCTCTTCTCACTGCACCTGAAGGCCACCATGATGAAGGTCTCTGATCCGATCATATTTGGTGTGGCGGTGTCGGTATTCTTCAAAGAGATATTCGATAAACACGCTGCTACTTTTGCCGAGTTGGGCGTCAACACCAACAACGGCCTGGGTGATCTCTACACTAAGATCAAAACCCTGCCCGTCGATAAACAGACCGAGATCGAGGCCGACCTGCACGCCGTGATGAACGCCAAGGCCGACATCGCCATGGTTGACTCCAACAAAGGCATCACCAACCTGCATGTGCCGAGTGATGTGATCGTCGATGCCTCCATGCCCGCCATGATCCGCAGCGCCGGCAAAATGTGGAACAAACACGGCAAGCAGCAAGACACCCTAGCGGTGATCCCTGACCGTTGTTACGCCGGCATCTATAAAGAGACCATCGAGTTCTGTAAACAGCACGGCGCCTTCGATCCACGCACCATGGGCACCGTGCCCAACGTCGGTCTCATGGCGCAGCAGGCCGAAGAGTACGGCTCTCACAATAAGACCTTTCAAATGAGTGGCAACGGCAGCGTGCGTGTGGTCGACGGTAACGGCAAAGTGTTGATGGAGCAAGCGGTAGAGCAGGGCGATATCTTCCGCATGTGCCAGGTCAAAGACGCTCCAATTCAGGACTGGATCAAACTGGCCGTCAGTCGCTCACGCCTGAGCGGCATGCCCGCCGTATTTTGGCTGGATGAAAAACGCGCCCACGATGCCGAGTTAATCAAGAAGGTGAATCTGTATCTGAAAGATCACGATACCAGCGGTCTCGACATCCGTATTATGTCGCCACAAGATGCGACCCGTTTTACACTGCAACAGATCAAGGCCGGCAAGGATGTTATCTCCGTCACCGGCAACGTATTGCGCGACTATCTGACTGATCTCTTTCCGATCTTGGAACTGGGCACCTCCGCCAAGATGCTCTCCATTGTGCCACTGATGAGTGGTGGTGGTCTGTTCGAAACTGGCGCGGGAGGCTCGGCACCTAAACTGGTTCAGCAGCTACTCACCGAAAACCATCTGCGCTGGGATTCACTCGGAGAGTTTTTGGCCCTGGCCGCCTCGCTTGAACATTTGGCAGTGAATTTTAACAACCCCAAAGCGAAGGTATTGGCGGATGCGCTGGATGAGGCCACAGGTCGTTTTCTCGACAACAATAAATCACCGTTGCCAAAAGTAGGTCAGCTGGATATTCGCGGCAGCCATTTCTATCTCGCCATGTACTGGGCACAAGCCCTCGCGGCACAAACGATGGATGTCGATCTTCAAACACGCTTCAAACCACTGGCCGAAACACTCACCACCAACGAGGCCAATATCGTCGCCGAACTCAACGATGCCCAAGGTAAGCCCGCCGAAATAGGCGGTTACTACCAGCCTAACATTAAACAGGCGTCACAAATAATGCGCCCCAGCGCCATCTTCAACGCTGCACTGGCAGTGGTTTAACACTCAACCACAATACCCCGTCTGTATCGTCACGGGCGGGGTGTTTCTGCTGTTACGGCGTTGTTGAATGATGTGTGATTAAAAGAAGTTACATTACAGCAGATGGAGCTAAATCGCAGTGGATGAAGCGTTCAGTCTTAAGTTGAACAATACTGATTGTGGTTGATGACTCATTAAAGGCCCTACTTTTTGCTATACTTGGCGGCTTGGTTTGCTAATTGCAGCGTGTTTTGGGTGGTTTTCATCTCAATATTCAACACCATCATGTTTTTTACTTGTCATTCTGCCCATCATCATACTTGGAGAATAAATGAAAAGAATTACCCTAAAAGTTGGTAGCAGTGTATTAACAAATAACAACAGCATCGCTAAAGAGCGAATGCTTAATTTGGTCTCTCTGATTGCCGAACTTAGGAAAAAATACGACGTTATACTGGTTTCATCCGGTGCCGTTGCTGCTGGGTATACCGCGCTCAAGTTGGATCGTAAAATACACATTAGTAAAAAAGTATTGGCCGCTGTAGGCCAACCTATATTGATGAGTAGCTATAAAAATTTGTTTGATATTTATGATATCGATACCAGTCAAATATTGCTGACTGAAGAAGATTTTGAATCCACTGCTCATATCGAAATATTCAATCAGATTATTGATGCGCAGATGTATAATGACATCATGCCCATCGTGAACGAAAATGATATCACCACGATTTCTGAGCAAGTGTTTGGTGATAACGATCAGTTGTCTGCGCATGTGGCCTATCATACAAATTCAGACATACTCGTAATTTTAAGTGATATAGATGGGTACTATGATAAAAATCCCAATGAGCACGATGACGCAGAGATTATTCCAGTGTTAACCAGTATTCCTCAGCTGGCGCTAGATGAGGCTCACACCCCGAACGGTGAGTTTGCTACCGGTGGTATTGTGACAAAGTTAAAGGCGGCGAAATTTTTGATGGATAGAGGCAAGAAAATGTTCTTATGCAATGGCCATAAGCTTGGTGCCGCCCGTGAGTATCTGCTGAAAGGCATTCAAAATAAGGGAACCTTGTTTCTGCCGCCAAAGTAATTTGCTAGGGTGCGCTATGCGTACGTGATTCCAGTTAGTTGTTGATTCTTAAATCGTGTGCACGGCCCACCCCTGTATCCCCCCATCTATACTGATTAGCTATTGGCGTGTTACGACGCTAATAAATTTTTCCTTGTAGATGTCGTCGGTCATAACAAATCGTCCTACAAAATCTATCTATCTGGCACCGATGCCCTCATATCTGGTTTTATTTTTCGCCAGCAAAATTACCAGAGTTTTGTAATTTCCCGATGGTTTTATTGCTGCTCTTTAGTGCTTAAGGAACTTCTGATTAATTCACAAATTCATACATAATGCGGATTATTGAATCGGCTATCACGGAGATCACAGAATACGCCAGAAAACACTCGCAGACGAAGGCTTTGAACGTTTTCGCAAACCCACGCGTCGCGAC
>JAYUTP010000080.1:0-2076 GCA_043755075.1 Tenderia sp. (SeqCode) | reverse complement strand
GCCAGTATCGCCAGCGGTGGCAACAAAAACAGAAAGTGGCGCATCTCGTTATACATACCAGGAGCGCTAACTAGCGCATAGATCAGTGGCAAAAAGAGTGCAATCACCACCACCGCCCACGACAACCAGCGTGTATCACCGGCAGCCTCAGGCTGCCGTGCCCAATGCACAATACGCCCGGCAAAAAGTGGCAGAGTCGCCAGCAACAGCAACTGCAGCAGAGGTAGCTTGATGGCCATCATCAACGGCAAATAGAAAACCGGCAAGGCATCAGAGTTGATCCACACCCCATCCACCCGCGTTGGAATAATCACCGGAAAATGGGAAAAAGTGGTCATCGCCTCATACGGGTGGCGCAGCGGCGCACTCAGCGCCCACGGCCAGACCAGCACCATCACACCATACGCCACAACGCCGGTTAGCAGCAGTTTTGGCAACAGCGCCACCGCCTCACGCATCAGCGAACGGCGCACTGAAGGTCGGCAGAGTGTCACCAAAAACCAGAGCATCAATGTCAGGCCCAGGTAGCCAAAGATCAGTACACCCCCAATCCGCATCCCCATTGCCATGCCACCGCACACCCCAAAAAATAACCATTCGCGCCAGCGGGGGTCAGGCAGATGACTCGCCAACCGCGCCAACGCATAGCTGGCCCAGACCATCGTTGTGGCAAACGGGATATCTTTTGGATTGATAAACAGGTGGCCGTACCAGCCGGGCATGGTAATCAGCAGCAACGTTGCAAAAAAACCGGCACGTGGTCCCGCCAACAGCCGAGCTAACCGCCATGTACCCACCAACCCCAGCAGGCCAGTGGCCGCAATCAACAGATGGCGACTATCCGCCAGCGCCAATGGCAACCACTGCGCCAACAATGCCACCGGCGCATCAAATAGCCCCCCATACAGATAGAGATTGATGTAACTAAAGGCTGAACTATCCGTCCCACCGCTAGTGTAATAGCGCAATAACCGCTCACCGTATTCGATATGAAACGGCTCATCCCAGCTCAGGCCGTAATCACGAAAGGTCAGGGCAATCAATGCCGCAACCAGGAGAAAAAGCAAATACGTAAGACGGTCCCAAATCTGGGTCATGATGGATACAACATCGTAAAGGTTAAAAGCATGAGCGTCGGGGCGCCATCTTACGCCTCCCCCTTATACCTTGATAGTGGCTTTTAATGACCTGGCATAGGAACAGATCGGCATAAAAAAGCCCGCACATGGCGGGCTTACACTATATATATGTATATATTGGGTCACGACTGTTCAGAGACAGAAAATCGGTTCAACGCATCAAAGTCCGTGGCGTGTTTATCCACCTTCAGATAGGCAACGCCATCTTCGGGGATCACCACCGCCTCGGCCACCCCTTTGATCTGGGTCAGCTGTGTCACCAGATGGCGGGCCTCAGCCTCTGTCATATCCCCTACATTCAGCATGTGGCTGCTCAGATAACGTGGATTTTTCATCGTCACTGCCAGCAGCACCCAGATGGCCGCCGCGATAGAGCCAAACAGAAAGACACTCTCGCTGCCCACATGTTGATAGAGCCAACCGCCACTCACACCGCCAACAAAGGCCCCCATAAACTGGGAGCTGCTATAGACCCCCATGGCAGTCCCTTTTTTATCAGGCGGCGCAATTTTGGAGACCAAAGATGGCAACGACGCTTCCAGCAGATTGAAGGCCAGAAAAAAGAAGAAGAGGCCAATCACCATGCCCGTCAGCGTACTCTCCATGTAGGCCATCTCCCACAGCGCCAGCATCAGCATCACAATAGCGCCACTGAAGATCTGCTTCATACGGCGCTTTTTCTCGGCGATGATGATAAACGGGATCATCACGATAAACGCCAGCACCATCACCCCCAGGTAGACCATCCAGTGGTCCACCGCCGGCAGGCCAATCTTCTGCACCAATACCAGCGGCACAGCAACAAAGCTGGCCGTCAGGATAAGATGCAGGGCAAAGACGCCAAAATTTAACCGCAGCAGTTCACCGTCCGCCAGCACCTGTTTGAACTGTGCAGGGACAGGCTGGGTATCGCGGTGGTGCCGACTGACCACCGGCG
>JAYUTP010000079.1:0-10147 GCA_043755075.1 Tenderia sp. (SeqCode) | reverse complement strand
CAGACCGAAGGCATTGTCATGGTCGGTGAGATCGGTGGCAGTGCCGAAGAGGCCGCCGCTGACTATATTAAGGAGTATGTCACCAAACCTGTGGTTGCCTACATTGCGGGTGTCACCGCGCCGCCTGGCAAACGGATGGGCCACGCTGGCGCCATCATCGCCGGTGGCAAAGGCACGGCGGAGGAGAAGTTTAAGGCGCTAGCCGCTGCCGGTGCCCATGTGGTTCGTTCACCTGCCGAGATTGGTAGCAAGATGCTGGAGGTTTTGTAGTCACAAATCTCAACGGGTTTTATAAACTACCGTCACGTTCAATCGCCGCTGCTCTCGGTTAGAGAGCAGCGGCGTTTTTTTGTATCCCTTTAGAGTTATGGCCGTGACGGGAACATGCCAGTGACACAAATGATGAAGTTCATCCCCAGGAAAGGTGAATGATTATCGAAGGGCAGGCCGCTGCCGGTATTGGCGACCGTCACTTCCCCGGTGCCACCGATGGTGGTGCTGATATTGCCAAGTGCAACCACATTTGTCGTTGGCGCTGGGGCGATGTAGATATTGGCGGCGCCTGGCCCGCCGGTGGAAGCACACAAAGAGGCCCCTGTTGTGGGAGTTTCTGAGCCGCTGCCCTGGGTAGCAACATTCAGAGTTGTGGTGGCGCTAAGCCCGGTGGACGACATTACTGCGGCGTGGTTGTGGCTTGGCAGGTTGTTAATGGTGAGTGTTGTATAAGGCACGCCCCCTTGCTGTGCGAGTGCGGTGTTGGGTAAGCCTCTACCTTCACCGGCACCAAGCGGCATGCGCCCCCGCAGATCAGGCAGTGCGAAGGTTTGTGTTCCGTCACCACCGTAGGTTGTGCCGATCAAGGCATACAGTGCTTGGTTTGATGAAATCTGAATTATCTGTCCCTGGCACAGCATCCAGTTTTGTGGTGCCCAGCTGATTGGCCACAGCAATATCTGCCCGATATAACCATCCATATTATTCTCCTTTGTTTTTGCAATTGTTGTCTGTCCCGCCCCCCCATGGGGCGTTTCGCCGGTGAATCAACTTCCGGCTGCTGTGTAACTGACCCCAATTCCTTGGGGCTGGTTTGTAACGGCTCGGTTAAAACGAACTAAAGCTAATTTTGAATCGCCCGATATGAATCTCACGTCATGATCGCGGACGACACTTTTGTAGTCGGTATGCGATGTGGTGCAGGACAGCGAATAAAAAAATAGATGTGTTCATAGAGCGCGGGGACAAAATGAATAAGATGGATCTCACCTGGTGGATGTTGGCTAAGAGTGTTGCATTTTCGATTCTGGCTTTTCTAATATTCCTGGCGGTGCCTCAGGCCAGCGCCACAACGCATGACGCCCCGGCGGCTTCGCGCACCGAAATCATCTTTGTTGAAAGCAACGTCGCTGATTACCAAGGCTTGCTGAACAGCGGCACGAAGCCGGGGGCTGAGGTGCATCTGTTGGATGCTAGCCAGAACGGTTTGGCGCAGATGGCGCAATACCTGCGTGATCGTAGTGGTGTCAACGCAATTCATCTTATATCACATGGTTCGGAAGGTTCCTTGCAGCTGGGTGCGCTTGATTTGAACGCGCAAAATCTGAGTGGTCACGCTGCCGATCTAACGGTCATTGGCAAGGCATTGAGTCGGGGCGGTGAAATTCTGTTGTACGGTTGCAGTGTCGCGGCCGGTGGGGCGGGACAACAGTTTGTTAATGATTTCGCAGCGGCGACCGGAGCGGTTGTTGCAGCTTCTTCTAACGATACCGGCGCATTTGCGCTGGGTGGTGACTGGGTGCTGGAGAGCCGTACAGGCGTACTCGGTGCGCCTACGTTAGTGGCGTTGGGATATACCGGCCTGCTGGCCAATGGCACCATGAGTTTTAGCAGCGATGGTGGCTGGGGTGGCGGCATCGCCACCGATGGCCAGGGTGGTTCTACCGATCTGGCGGGCATCGCGATTCAGGTGCTTAACATCAGCGATACCAATGGCACAAACTTGGGCGTGGCGATTCAGTGGAAGAACAATGCTGATCTGGGTTCGCCTGCGGGCGGCTTTACCGGCCTGACTACGTTTGTATACGCTGGCGGTGCTACCCCCTGGAAAGGCATGGCGATCAAGAGTTCCGATGGCTCTGAGTTTCAGATTAATCAGTTTAAGTGGCACGACTGGGGGTGGGTTGGCGGCACGGTCAACGTGGTGGGCTACCTGAATGGCAGCCAGGTGACCTCGACCAGCTTTATGGCCAATAGTGATGCTAGTGTCATTACGGTGAGTCTGGGCACGGGTTTCGATTTTGTTGATGAGGTTCGTATCACTTATGCCAGCTCGGGGTATCCCACGATCAATGATATTGTGATCGCCGATGCCGTGGCACCCACGCCCACCATCACTTCGGCCACCTACAACGCCTCGACCAATGTACTTGCCGTGACCGGCACCAACATGACTGCGGGCGGTACCATCGACGTGAGCAAGCTGACCCTGACAGGCGAGGGCGGCGGTACCTATACACTTACCTCCGCCAATGTTACGGCGGCTAGCAGTACTGCATTTTCGGTTACCCTGAACGGTACCGACGAAGTCGGTATAGAGAGCTTGCTGAATAAAAACGGCACTTCGTCGGTGAGCATCACCACTTATAGTTTGGCTGCGGCAACCAACTGGGATGTGACCGCCAGCGCTGCTGCCGACCTGACGAGCAACGGCGTTACCGTCAGCAGCGTTGCGTTTCCTGGCGCACCGACCATCGGCACCGCGACGGCGGGTGTCGGTCAGGCCACGGTGACCTTTACCCCCGGTTCCACCGGCAGCAGCGCGACCACCAGCTATACCGCCACCTCGAATCCCGGTGGCTTGACCAGCAGTGGTTGCACTTCATCGCCATGTACCGTCACTGGCCTGAGCAATGGCACGGCCTATACCTTCACTGTGACTGGTGCCAACGCGGCCGGTACAGGTTCGGCCTCGAGCGCATCGAATTCGGTAACGCCGAAAGCAAATCAGACCATCACCTTTGGTAACCCTGGCGTGCAAAATTTTGGCACTACGCCGACCCTGTCGGCCACTGCGACATCAGGATTGAGCGTTAGCTTTAGTTCGAGCACCACGGGTGTGTGTACGATCACCAGCGGTGGTACGCTCACCTTTGTTACTGTAGGTACTTGTACCATTGACGCCGACCAGTCGGGCAATGGCACGTATCTGGCGGCTTCGACAGTGAGCCGGTCGTTTACCGTTAATGCGGTGGTGCCTGGGGCTCCTACTATTGGCACGGCCACGGCGGGTGATACCCAGGCGTCGGTAACCTTCTCGGCGCCCGGTGCAAACGGTGGTGCCGCCATCACCGGTTATACCGCCACCGCCAATCCCGGTGGGGCGACTGGCACAGGGCCATCCAGCCCTATTGCGGTGACCGGATTGATCAATGGTGTGGCTTATACTTTTACGGTGACAGCAACAAACAGCGCGGGTACTGGCAGTGCTTCATCCGCGTCTAACAGTGTGACGCCTAAAGCCGCTCAAACCATCACCTTTGGCAATCCCGGCGCGCAGAATTTTGGCACCACGCCAACGTTATCTGCGACCAGTGATTCAGGATTAATACCTACATTCACCTCCAGTACCACTGGGGTGTGTACGATTACCACGGGCGGGGCTTTGACCTTTGTGACCACCGGTACCTGTACCATTGACGCTGATCAGCCGGGTAATGGCAGTTATTTGGCTGCTACAACGGTGGCCCGTTCATTCAGCGTTAATGCCGTTGCCCCCGGCGCGCCGACCATTGGCACTGCCACGGCGGGCAATGCTCAGGCAGCGGTGACTTTTTCGGCACCTAGCTCTAATGGCGGTAGCGCCATCACCGCTTATGCGGTGACTTCCAGTCCGGGTGGTTTGACGGGTTCGGCGGTATCCAGCCCCGTTACGGTGACCGGCTTGACCAATGGCACGGCGTATACCTTTACGGTGACAGCGACCAGTACCGCGGGAACGGGCAATGCTTCTTCTGCTTCTAATAGCGTGACACCGATGACGGTGCCGGGGGCACCGATCATTGGCGCGCCTACAGGAGGGAATGGTCAGGCGACGGTTGCTTTCACCGCGCCTAGCAACGGTGGCAGCGCAATTACGGGATATACGGCGACCTCTAGCCCCGGTGGTTTGGCCAGCAGTGGCTGTACTGCCTCACCGTGTACGGTGGCGGGTCTGGCAAACGGTACGGCCTACTCCTTTACGGTGACAGCGACTAATGCTGTGGGTACGGGCAGCGCTTCCGCCTCGTCCAGCAGCGTAACGCCTGCCACTGTGCCTGACGCGCCGACGATTGGTACGGCTACGGCAGGCAATGCTCAGGCGTCGGTGGCGTTTTCGGCACCGGGATCGAATGGTGGTGTGATCATTACAGGGTATACCGCTACCTCTAATCCGGGTGGGTTGACGGGAACAGGCAGCAGCCCAATTACCGTCTCGGGTCTTACCAATGGCACGGCTTATACCTTTACCGTGACAGCGACCAATGCTGCGGGGACTGGTAGCGCGTCGTCTGCATCTAACAGCGTGACACCGGCGACTGTGCCGGGCGCGCCGACGATTGGTACGGCCACGGCGGGAGATGCCCAGGCCTCGGTGACATTCTTGGCACCAGGCTCGACCGGTGGTGCTGCTATCAGCAGTTATACCGTCACTTCTAGTCCTGGTGGTCTGACGGATTCGGCCGCATCCAGCCCCATTACGGTGACAGGACTGACCAATGGCGTGGCCTATACCTTCACGGTGACCGCAACTAATAGTTCGGGCACGGGCATTGCCTCATCCGCCACTAACAGCGTGACACCAAAGGCGAATCAGACCATTACCTTTACCAATCCTGGGACGAAGAGTTTTGGTACTACGCCGACCTTGACGGCCAGCGCTTCATCGAGTCTGGCGGTTAGCTTCAGTTCGAGCACAACAGGGGTGTGTACGATTACCAGCGGTGGTCTGCTGGGCTTTGTATCAGCAGGCATGTGTACTATTGATGTTGATCAGGCCGGTAATGGTAGTTACTTACCTGCGTCACAGGTGAGTCAATCGTTTAGTGTGACGGCCATTGTGCCGGGTATTCCTACGGGCGCAAGCGCAACGGCGGACAATGGTCAGGCGACAGTAAGCTTTAGCGCACCGATCTATACCGGTGGTGCGAATGTTACCAGCTACACGGTGACTGCAACTCCTGGTGGGATGACGGTGAGTGGTGCTTCTAGCCCGCTGACAGTGACGGGACTGACTAATGGCACTGCTTACACCTTTACGGTGGTGGCGACCAATTTGGCAGGTAATAGCGGAGCGTCAGCAGCTTCTAACAGTGTGACGCCAAGCAATGGTTTGACGGTGATTGCCCCGGCGGACATTACCGTGGATGCGGTAGGGTTGTTCACGCCGGTGGCCATTGGCACGGCCACGGTAGTGGGCGGTGGGATTACACCGACGGTGACGTTGGTGAATGGTCAGTCTGTGACCACTGCGCCGGCCAATTTCCGTCCGGGTGTCAATAGTGTGACCTGGAGTGCAACGGATGGTAACAGTGCCACTAGCACGGCGACTCAGCATGTGAATGTTAGGCCGCTGGTTGACTTCAATAAGAGCCAGGTGAGCGCTGAGGGCTCAACCGTTCGGATTAAGGTGATCCTTAACGGTTCGGCGGTGGCTTATCCGGTGACGATTCCTTATACCGTCAGTGGTACGGCAGCGATTGATGGCAGTGATCACAATCTGGTGAACGGTAATGTGGTGATAGCTTCAGGCCTTGAAGCGAGCGTTAACGTTCAGCTGGTGAATGATGGCGTTGGCGAAGGAACGGAGACGCTGGTGATCACCATGGGGACTCCAGACAACGCTGTGGCCGGGAAGGTGACGACACATACCGTTGAGATCCGGGAAGATAACGTTGCGCCAACAGTGGTATTGAGCGCAGTGCAGGGCAGCAGCGGAGCTACTCGTCTAATCGGTCAGGGCGGTGGTGTGGTGGTGGTGACTGCCGCGATGACAGATCCTAATGTGGGTGATGTTCATACTTATAACTGGAGTAGTTCTGATAATGCGCTGGTTGATACGGATGGTGTGGCGAATACCTTTAGCATCGATCCGGTTGGACTGACACCTGGAATATATACGTTCAAGGTGACCGTCAGTGATGGAACAGCATCGGGTAAGGCTGAGTTGTTGGTCAAGGTTGAGGCGGCATTGCCAACCCTGACGGCGGTGGACAGTGACGCTGATGGTATTAATGATGATGTTGAAGGGACGGGAGATAGCGATGGTGATGGTATTCCCGATTATCTCGATAGCTCCATCTTGGCGCGTAATGTGTTGCAGGAGAAACGGTTGGTTGCGACTCAGTATCTGATGGAGACTGAGCCAGGGTTGGCACTCAGCCTGGGACAGACGGCCTTGCAGGCGGGCGGTCACAATACCAGTGTGAGTGATACCGATGTGCAGAGCTTTGCCAACAATGGTGCGGGTGCCGTCGCTGATGATGGGTTTGCCTATAGTGGCGGACTGTTTGACTTCAACGTCTCTGATCTACCGGCGGCTGGGCAACCGATCAAGGTGGTAATACCACAGTTCGCCGTTGTTCCAGCCAATGCTATCTATCGTAAATTGATGTCGACAGGTTGGCAGGCGTTTGTTGTTAACGCCAATAACAGTGTCGCTTCTGCGCTAGGGAGTGAAGGGTACTGTCCGCCGCCAGGCGACAGCAGTTATACCGCTGGTCTGACTGAAGGTCACTGGTGCGTGCAGCTGACGGTTGAAGATGGCGGTCCCAATGATGCTGATGGTGTTGCTAATCAGACTGTGAAAGATCCGGGTGGTGTTGCTCAGCAGACATCGCAAATGCTCACCATCACCATTACGGGCAGTGGCGGTGGCGGTGGTGCAACGTCTTATTGGTCACTGCTGCTGTTGGGGCTTGGCTTGCTGATGCGTCGTAGCCGTCTGTTACTGGTGTTGCCGCTGATGCTGGTTGACACTGCCGCTCAGGCGGAAGGTTCACTCATGCCCAGCTATGTGGGCCTGAGCTACATGAAGGTCAGCAGCAGTGAGCGTAGTAGTGATTTTGAAGGTGATCTTGCAGCCTTGGGATTAACGGGCACGGTGACGCAAACCGATCTGCGTCGCCGTGGCTGGTCACCCTATATTGGGTATCAGATGGAAAAGTGGCTAGCCATTGAGCTGGGTTACGTTGATCTGGGCAAGGTGACAACCACCATCGCCGGTACGACAAATGATGTAAATACCTACTTGGATACGGCTTCAGCCGTGCATCCCACTACCGCTTCGGGTTGGACCTTTAACTTCGTTATGCGCAAGGCAGTGCATGAGCGTGTTGATCTGCTGGCCAGGTTTGGCGCGCTTGCGTGGCGGGCGGATTACACCTTGGTCAGTGCCACGGCATCCAGGTCATTCAGGGATGACGGTATGGATATCAGTCTGGGGCTTGGCTTGGAGATGACGGTGTCGCCGCACCTGCCGGTGCGTCTGGGATGGAGTCAGTACCGCTTTGCCGGGACCAATGTGAACGCGCTGGAGTTGGGTGTAGGTTATCGTTTCTAATTTCTGATAGGGAGTGTCTGACAAGGGGGGTGGTGGATGATAGAATTCCGCCATTCTCATCGTGAATGGCGCTTTACCTTATCTATGGTTGAAACTCTTCGTATTGTCATCGCCCAACAGAATTTTCTGGTGGGCGATGTTGCTAATAATGTCTCAAAAGTGATGGCTATTGCCGAGCAGGCCCGCGATGAGTTGCGTGCTGATCTGGTTTTATTTCCCGAATTGACGTTGACTGGCTATCCGCCAGAGGATCTGTTGTTACGTCCCGGCTTGCAGCGGCGTGTGCGCGACGGGCTGGAACGGCTCAAACAGGTAACGGGCATTGCGCTGGTGGTGGGGTATCCCGAAGTGACAGACCACGGCCAGTACAACAGCGCTGGAGTGATTCACAACGGTGAGATCAAGGCGGTTTATCACAAACAACAGCTGCCTAATTACAGTGTTTTTGATGAGAAGCGTTATTTTGAGGCGGGTGATCAAGCCACGGTGTTTGAGTTCAAGGGTGTGCGCATCGGCCTGACTATCTGTGAGGATATGTGGCACGCAGGGGCGACAGTTCAGGCTAAGGCGGCGGGGGCGCAGCTGCTGCTCAATCTCAATGCGTCACCGTTCCAGGTTGATAAGTGGCAAGGGCGTGAATCGGTGATGCGTCAACGCTTGCAGGAGGCAGCGCTGCCGATGGTCTACTGCAACCTTGTCGGTGGTCAGGATGAGTTGGTCTTTGATGGCCAGTCGTTTGTGATGGCGGCCGATGGCACGGTGACGCAGCGCGCCGACGCCTGTGTTGAAGGGCTTTATCTGGCTGAGTTTAACTTGGGTGACGCGATTGAGCCGGTGCCTGCGGAGATAGTTGATTCAGTTTCGATTGAAGCCAGTGTCTATCAGGCATTGGTGCTGGGCACTCGCGACTACATCCGCAAGAATGGTTTTAACGGTGCGGTGATCGGTCTCTCGGGCGGTATTGATTCGGCGCTGGTGCTGGCCATCGCCGCCGATGCCATCGGTGCCGAGCAGGTGGAGGGGGTGAGAATGCCGTCACGCTACACGGCGGACATGAGTATGGAAGATGCTGAGCTGGAGGCCAAAGCGCTGGGTAGCGAGTGCCACACCATCCCCATCGAGCCAGCCTTCAACACTTTTCTTGATCTGCTCAAAGATGAGTTTGCCGGTAAGCCGTGGGATACCACGGAAGAGAATGTCCAGGCCCGTTGTCGTGGCGTGCTGCTGATGGCGATCTCCAACAAGAAGCGTAAAATTGTGCTCACCACCGGCAATAAGAGCGAGATGGCAGTGGGCTACTGCACCCTATATGGCGACATGGCCGGTGGTTACGCGCCGATCAAGGATGTGCCCAAGACCTTGGTCTATCGTCTCTGCCAATACCGCAATTCCATTTCACCAGTGATTCCGCAGCGAGTGCTGGAGCGTCCACCCTCGGCGGAGTTGGCACCGGATCAGAAGGATGAGGATAGTCTGCCGCCTTACGCTGTGCTTGATCCCATTCTGGAGATGTATGTCGAACTGGATATGTGTAGCGAGGAGATTGTTGCTGCCGGTTACAGCGAGGCCGATGTAAACCGCGTTGTTTATCTGGTTAATCTCAACGAGTACAAACGGCGTCAGGCCCCACCGGGGGTGCGTATTAGCCGCCGTGCCTTTGGCCGTGATCGGCGCTATCCCATTACTTCAGCCTTTAAATAAGGACTGGAAAATAGTCGTAAAAGTGGCAGAATAGAAATCAGAGCTCAGCGTGTGAGGAAGGTATGAAAAAAATTGAAGCCGTAATCAAGCCCTTTAAGCTGGATGATGTGCGTGAGGCGCTTTCGGAGATTGGCGTGACAGGCATGACCGTGACCGAGGTCAAAGGGTTTGGTCGCCAGAAGGGCCATACCGAACTCTATCGCGGTGCTGAATATGTGGTCGATTTTTTGCCCAAGGTGAAGATCGAGGCAGTGGTGCAGGAAGATCAGGTCGAGCGTTGCGTCGAAGTGATAGCGACTGCGGCCCGGACCGGCAAGATTGGCGATGGCAAAATTTTTGTCACGGCGGTCGAGCGTGTCGTTCGTATCCGTACTGGCGAGGAGAATGAGGCGGCGATCTAAGTCTTGTTATAAAGGCGTAAACCGCAGCAGAAGGCCCGGCCAAGAGTGGTGACGGGCCTTTTGTTTTTTTACCACGAAGCAGACGAAAAATTTTATGCTACTCATCTTTGTGGTAGATGATCATTTAAAAAATTGTCGGACTATACTTGAGTTTTAATCGGTGCTGACGACATAACAGTATGCAGAATAACTAGAAATGGGCGTTTAAAGGATGAGCCAAAATAATTCGAAGGAACGTTACCAGCATTTTTTAGAGCAGAGTCATCTATTCGGTGGCAATGCCCCGTTTGTTGAAGCGCTCTATGAACGCTATCTTGATGACCCCGAGTCGGTTGAGCCGACATGGCAGGCCTACTTCAAACAACTCCAAAATGCCCCTGGCCCGATAACGGCTGACGTTGATCACGGCGCTATTCGTGATGAGTTTATCCGCTTGACTCAGCGTCATCGG
>JAYUTP010000078.1:0-12190 GCA_043755075.1 Tenderia sp. (SeqCode) | reverse complement strand
GAACATATGCATTGTCTCTTCACGCTACCGCCAGGAGATAGTGACTCCAGCCTGCGCTGGCGATTGATTAAATCAGGCTTCTCCCGCGCCTTGCCAATCACCGAGAGGCGTTCGCCGGTACGCATGGCCGCGAGTGAGCGGGGTATATGGCAACGCCATTTTTGGGAGCACGCGATTCGCGATGACGATGATTATCGACGCCATGTGGATTATGTTCACGTTAACCCGGTGAAGCATGGTTTGGTGGCGCGTGTGCAGGATTGGCCGTACTCCACCTTTCACCGGTACGTGAAGCTGGGCATTTATCCTTTGGATTGGTGTGGCGATCCCGTGATGACCATTGAGGGTGTTAACATGCGTCCGATTACGCTGCGCTAATCGGACCTACGAACTGAACGAAGATGCCGTGCGGGAACTGGGCCTTTACTCCTACCGGATTCTTTACGAGATCAAACCTGACAACCTTATCGAAGTGCTGGCCGTGATTCATAAGCGGCGACATTTGGAGCCGGAAGAGATTCCAAGAGAATAATGACAAAATGCGGCAATGTTGCCAAACACAAAACGATTTAGGATTTCAAGCAAGGAGAGGATGAAATGGCGGTCATGAGAAAAATCAAACCGAAGCTGACCCCTTTGGCTCTACAGGCTCTACAAAGGAAGCTGTATGCCAAGGCCAAACAAGAGACCTCGTGTTGTTACGCGCTCGAAAGTTGGGCGCGCAAGGGCGACGACCTCAATCGACCCAACAAACGCAGGATGGTCAAATGTGCACGCCTTGGCGTGAAGAACATCGGAAAGCCGTGTGCGGGAGAACCGCACGCACGGTTTGATGATGGAAGGCAGGCGAGAGTCTGTTCTCTACTCTACCCGTTCGCAAATTTCTTTCGGCTGCTCGGGCAGGTGATGCCTGATTGGGAGAAACGGAAACAGCGGTTGGAAACGGTATTACTGTGAGGAGTCTCTCTGATGAGGATTGAACAGTGTTACGGGCTCGTGTGTTTCATTCCACTGGATGCGAGTGGACCAAAATTTTTCGGGTTCTCTGAATTTCTCGCCGGCCTTGCGCTTATGGTGTTGGCCTGGACGATAGCAGATGTTCGCTACCGCTTTCGCGTACGGACTGCACCGATCCCATTACAGGGCATCACGTTCGCAGTCGTTGCAGCGGTAGGGATTCTCACACTACTTACGGATCTATGGCGTGCGGAGGGGTGGCTTGTGCCACAGGGTAACCTTCTGACTCCCGCGTCTTGGCAAGCTATTCTCGGCGGAGTATTTCTCGCGACATTTCTGACATGGGCGTGGTTTGCCTTTATTCGACCGCCTGTATATAGCAGAAGGAACGCCACGCGCTTCGTGCAGACACTGTACCGTTTTATCCTCAAAGGCTCTCCGACGGAATTGGCTGTTATCGCGGATGAGTTGGCCCATTCAACCAAATCGCTTGTTCGCCATGCGACTGACAGGGGTGAACTCAAAAACTATCGGGGCGAGCATGAGAGCAAGGCGCAAAGGGTTCCACCCAAGGTGGAGGCATACGCGAATGACCTATTACTGCTGATCGCTGACAAGCGGTTTTGCCGCGTAATAGTTGAGTCCTCGCCTGGCACCGCGCTGGCCATCTTTCAGGAGATGGGCGAGACGGAGAAATATGGTATCCAGGTAGAGACGTTCGCAAAGAACATCGTGAACGAGGCCTTATTGAATAGGGACTCCTTCATCTTCCACGAGGCCGAAGGGTACGAGTCCGGACTAATCGGCTACCACAAACCTCTCAGCCAGGCGATGTTCTCAAACTACAGGATGGTCGAGACCATCGGAACATTGCTTGACCCTGACATATGGGGCAAAGCAAAGTGGAGCGCCGCGCAGTGGGAGGCCTACTGTCGGCTTGTGCTGATGACCTTCCGGGACTACGTTGAGAGAGGGTATGGGGGGCACTCCTTCGTGCTCTACCGCGCAAAGTTTAATATAGAGCATGCGGCATCCGACGTATACAAACTGGACGGTGCTGCGAACATTGCATGGGACGACGATGCGCTGGCCCGGCTCCGGGTCGTTGTCAAATTCATTGAGGACGCGGTGGACGTTCTCGACAAGAAGGGGTGCCCCGCCCATCTCCGTCTGCGCATCAGAGAAAAGAACGGACGGTTGGCAGACACCTTCTACGATCACTTGGCTGGCATGATCTTCGAGGTTATTTTTGCCGCCTCCGCCGTGACATCGCCGAACAACCAGTGCTGGTGGATTCAGCACAATACAGTCTGGGGTGAGCTATTCAATTTCAACAAGCTGGATAGTGCTGCTGGCAAGGTGGTGAAGTTCAAGGCTCGCAGGCTTTTGTACGACGAAATCGCCGACATGAAGCGATTCCCGAACCCCAAGAGAGCCAGGATCCTTGGCTTCTGCCTCAACGTGATGGGGCTTGCCGTCAGGAAGGACGACTACGACAAGGACAGCCGGGCGTTGCACAAAGCAATCCTGGCATGGACGAGAAAGAACTATGCCTGGCTACACGACTACAATCCGCGAATTGCTGAGGCGTGCCTAGTGGATGGCATGACCTACGATGCCGAGAAATTGCGACTAGTGAAGACCTACCCGGCAGAGGGGTTGCGGCGAGAACCACAGTTTGTTTACTTCGACGTGGATTCACCATCATCGGCTGAAAGTTGACGAATAGGCACAAAGGTCAATGTCGGGGCAATAGGGCGGGGCAATAGGGGACAGACCACGGTTAACCATCGATAATCTCCTTTTTCTTGGCTTGTCGCCCGCTTTTTACAGGAGTGACGCTTCGATTAAGCATCTGTTCGATCTCCTTCTCAAATCGGTCATTTCCCAATGCGTAGTTGCCGTTGGTTGCCTTACGGATTTCAGCAATCTGTTCAGGCTCTATGTTTAAATGCCGCTGCCATATCACTCAACCAGCCTGAAAAAATCCCAAATAAAAAAGGCGTCCCGCACATGGAGTGATCTCCATGCCGTGGACGCCTTTGTCAGGTATGGACCGTCGTTGGCCCGTGCGTTTATCTAACCCAGCAACGCGGCCAGGCTGACGATACTCTTTGCCACCTCCCCAATCCGTTTGTTCTGATCCATCGCCGTTTTGCGCAGCGCCTGGTAAGCATCCTCCTCGCCGCACCCCTTCTGTTTCATGATGATGCCCTTAGCGCGATCGATCTCCTTGCGCTCCTCCAGTTCCTGTCGGCTTTTGGAGAGTTGCAACTTCAACCCCTGCAACTGCTTGAAGCGGGCCAGCGCCAGATCAATCACCGCGCCGACCCGCTCATGTTTGAAACCATCCACCACATAGGCACCAACACCAGACTGGATCACCCTGTCGGTGTCGATCTCGCCCTGCTTTTCAGCAAAAATCACCATCGGCACCGGCAGCAGATGCAGCTCTTTGAGCATCTCCCGCTTAACAGCGTCAACACTGAGAACAACCAGATCAACGGAGAGATCCAGCAAACGATCGGCGTGACCGCCCTGCAAACCACGCTTGCCCGCCAGCTGATGGCCTGCCGCCAGGATCGCCTGCTCCAGCGCGCCGGTTTGCCTCTGTGGCTCTGAAATCAGCAACACCCTCATTCTCTTCGCACCTTTCCACATCAAATCAAAATCTCTACTGAGGGTAGAGCAAAGGGTGTGCCAGCCACCTGAAAAGCGTGATAAGCCGTTATTTTCAGGCCTATAATCGAATCACTGCCGCCATCAGTGCCGCCCCGGTGCGCACCAAAGCGGAGCGGATTGAAAAATGGCCGCACGGCCTTTAGCCGAAAATAACGCGCCTTGTGGGTGCAAGTTGGAGCCGACTATAATGCGCCATCATTTTTCTTCTCCTGAATGAACCAAAAACAGTGGACTAACATCACCATGCCTGAACACAACGCCTTGAAGATCGCCATCCTCACCGTCTCCGATACCCGCACTGAAGAGAACGACCACTCTGGCAACTATCTGGTCGAGGCTGTTGTTGCGGCGGGCCATCAGGTGCATCAGAAGCAAATCCTGGTGGATAACAAATACAAGATCCGCGCCGCACTGTCGCAGTGGATTGCCGATCCCGAGGTGCGCGTGGTGCTGATCACCGGCGGCACTGGTTTTACCGACCGTGATATCACACCCGAAGCGGTCACACCGCTGCTTGATAAAGAGATCCCCGGCTTTGGTGAACTGTTCCGCCATCTCTCCTATGAAGAGATAGGCAGCTCCACCATGCAATCCCGCGCCATCGCCGGGATCGCCAACGGCACGTTTATCTTCTGTCTGCCAGGATCATCCGGCGCTTGCCGCACCGGCTGGAGCAAGATCATAAAAATACAGCTCGACGCTAACAACAAGCCCTGCAATATCATTGAAATTTTGCCACGCATCATCACCTGCTCCAAGTAATCCACCATGATAAACAGCTGTGATACACCCGGATTGATGCCGATCGATCAAGCCATCGCCCAACTGCTGAGCCACGCTCCCGCCCCACTCCACACTGAGACACTGCCACTCGCCGTCGCCCTAGGCCGGGTGCTGGCTCAGCCGGTCAGCGCCACCCTCAACGTCCCGCCTTTTGATGGCAGCGCCATGGATGGTTACGCCATTCGCAGTGCCGATGTGCCGAGCCAAGGCACCCCTCTGCCGCTGTCACAACGCATTGCTGCGGGTAGCATTGCAGCGCCACTGCAACCGGGCACTACCGCACGCATCTTCACTGGCGCGGCCATGCCCTATGGTGCCGACTGTGTGGTGATGCAGGAGAATTGTGAGGTCGCGGGTGATGCGGTGATCTTCAACACCACCGGCCAACCGGGCGACAACATCCGCTACCGCGGCTGCCATCTGCGCGCTGACCAACTGATCCTCAAGCCCGGCATCCAACTGCAACCGCAACACCTTGGTATCGCCGCCTCGATCGGTGTGGCACAGCTAACGCTCTTTAGCCGCGTTAAGGTGGCGCTGCTCAGCACCGGCAGCGAACTGGTGGAACCGGGCCAACCGCTCCAGGGCGGCCAGATTTACAACAGCAACCACCCGATGCTCAAGGCACTGTTGGAGCAGATGCAATGCGAAGTCGTCGATCTCGGCACCATCGCCGATGATCTAGCGCTGACAACCAACACCCTGCGCCGCGCCGCCGATGAGTGCGATCTCATCATCAGTTCCGGCGGCGTATCTGTAGGTGAAGAGGACCACATCAAAACCGCCATCGACTCACTGGGGCGACTGGAGTTGTGGAAACTTTGCATCAAACCCGGCAAACCACTCGCCTTTGCTCATGTCTGCGGCACACCGCTGATCGGCCTGCCCGGCAATCCAGTATCGAGCTTTGTCACCTTTTGTTTGCTGGCACGGCCGTTCATCCTCAAAGCCCAGGGGCACAATGAAGTACTGCCAAAACCCCTCAAGGTGCGGGCCGACTATGAACAGCGCAAAGCGGACAAACGGCGCGAATATTTGCGCGCCACCCTGCACCAGCGCGACGATGGATTGCTCTACGCCACACCACTACCGAATCAGGACTCGGCCACACTGCTGTCGCTCACCCGCGGCGACGGTCTGCTCACCATTCCAGAAAATTGCACGATCAAACATGGCGACATGCTGGAGTACCTGCCGCTTGCAGATTTGATCGGCTGATTAAAAGCATGAAAGACCAGAGAGACAGAATCAGCGGCGTCATCCTTGCAGGCGGCCAAGGCAAACGCTTTGGCGGCGCCGATAAAGGGCTGCAACTGCTCAATGGAAAACCACTGGCGGCCCATGTAGCAGAACGGCTGGCACCCCAAGTCGAACAGCTGATCATCAACGCCAATCGCAATCTCGACCACTACCGGACACTCGGTTACAGCGTCATTCAAGATCAACGCGGCCCCTGGCTTGGGCCACTGGCAGGCATCGCCACAGCACTCACCGCCATCACCACCGAACTGGCGCTGGTCGTGCCCTGTGACACACCTTTTCTGCCCCACGACCTAGGCCAACGACTTTACACAGCGCTGCACCAACACCAGGCCGACATCGCCATCGCCCACGACGGCCAACGCCTGCAGCAGATGTGTGTGCTACTGCGCCGCCCCCTGCTCGACTCACTCAACACCGAACTCAGCGTCGGTCACCTCAAAGTCCACACCTGGATGATGCAACAGCACCACTGCGTAGTAGAGTTTGCCGACCAAGCCGATGCCTTCCTCAACATCAACAGCAGCGAAGACCTTGCAAAGGCTGAGGCCAAACAACGCTAAATATATTGTGGTAGCAGCGCCAAGTTGACCCAGCACACCAGACCCCTTAATGTTGATTCAATTCTGTCAATTGCCGAATCAAACTAGTGATGGTGGTAGGGATCATCATCACCGGCACTACTCAAATCGATCATAAGGGAAAAATCACATGGCCAAGCTGTTCACCAGCGCTATCGTCTGTATCGCACTATCCTGCGCTGGCTGCGCCAGCACCAAAAACATAACGAGTGCCAGCAATGAACCCAGTGATACCAAAACCACCGCCGCCGCAACCCCGCGGACACAACCCGAATGGGTCACTGGTGAAAGCAAAACATATCCTCGCCTCGACTACATTACCACCCGCACCCAAGGCACCAGCGCCGACGCCGCCGCCCAACAGGCCCAAAGCAAACTCAGCCAAATGTTTTTGATTGATCTGGCCCAATACGATATGTCAGAACGCCAGGCGCTGGAGAGCGCCGGTTATGGGATCAACCGCACCTTTCAATCCGCCGAGGCGATGACCGTCGCCGCACCAGAGATCGAACGCATCCTCGATAAAATCGCCGTCGTCGATCAGTGGTACGACAACAGCAGCAATACCTACCACGCCCTCGGCGCCCTTGCCCGCAACACCAGCCTCGGCTACCTGCGCAGCCAGATCACAATGCTCGACGCCAACACCACCGACTTCCTCAAAAGCGCCAGTGAAAACAACGACCCACTCAGCAAAATGGGGTTGACCGCACTAGCGTGGCGTTCACAACAGCTACGAGCATCAATGCAAGAATCAATGCGTGACATCGACCTCACCCGTCGCGGCATCGAACCACAGTGGAAACTAGAAAACCTCAGCAAAGATATCAACGCCCTGCTCGTCAACCTCAAAATTTTTCCCAGCGGCGTCACCGGTGATGTCAATGCGACAGCGATCAGCAACGCCCTAAACAGCGCGCTCAAAATCGCCGACATCACGCCAGCAACAAAAGAGAAAGCCGATTACACCCTCAGCGCCACCGTCGAAAGCAGCATCATTGGCGAAAAAAACGGCTGGGCCGTCGGCCAAGGCACCATTAACCTCACCATTGCCGACAAAAAAAACAACCAACGCAATCACAAGCAGTGGAACCTAAACGTCCCCGGCATCAACGAAGATGCCGCCCTGCGCCGTGTACTGGAAAAGAGTGAATACTCCCTTAAAAAAGAGATGCGCAACAACTTGATAGATATGGCGCTTGTCGTTTCATCACCTGTTTTACGTTGAGATTGATGATACCCTCTGTAGACATAAGGGCACCTCTATAAATTCGATCAAGCGGCGAGGGCAAGACGGAAATGGGCGAAAAAGCGGCGTGTACAGGTAGTACATGAGTATTTTGAGCCCATTTCCAACACAGCCATCGTGGCTTCAGCGGATTTATAGAGGCGCCCATAAAGGAGTTGCTAATTACTCATGTTCATTCTACGTTATTGCTTCGCCTAAACGGCATCGTGCTCCGGGGGGACACGGCTAATCAACGGAACGGCAACTGAGGGGGACTTCATGCCATACACACATCTTTACCTATCTGGACTACCAAAAAAAATCACCACGGCCATACTCTGTGCATCTTTTCTGTTTGCAGGCACAACAGCCACCGCGTATGCCTCAAACTCAGCAGCGCAGGATTATTTAAAACCCAATGATGAAGATATAAAAACATTTAGTCGCCCGCTGGCTGTACCGCAAGGTGAAAATAACATCGCCACACCCGCACGAATCGAGCTGGGTAAACATCTCTTCTTTGATCCACGCCTCTCAGGCTCAAACTCCATTAGCTGTGCAACCTGCCACAACCCCGCACTCGGCTGGTCAGATAGTCAAGCCACCGCCATTGGTGATCGCATGCAGGTGCTGGAGCGAGCAACGCCAACCATCATCAACACTGGCTACCAGCGCGTACAGTTTTGGGATGGCCGTGCCAGCACGCTCGAAGAACAGGCACTCGGACCAATCGTCGCCGCAGTAGAAATGAATCAGCCCCTCTACGAACTCTTCGGCGAATTAAAAGAGATTCCCGGCTATGTCAAAATGTTTGAAGTCGCCTATCCAGGCGAGGGGATAAACGCAATTACAATCGGCAAAGCCATTGCCGCCTTTGAACGCACCATAATCGCCGGAGAGTCCGATTTTGATCGCTGGCTAAAAGGCGATACAAACGCCATGAGCGCAGAAGCCCGCCGAGGGTTTCTCGTCTTCGCAGGCAAAGGCAACTGCACTGCCTGCCACACTCGCCACAACTTCACCGACGACAAATTTCACAACATCGGCCTGAAAAACGTAACCAACCTAGGGCGTTTCGCCATCGAACCAGATGAAAAACTGAAAGGGGCCTTCAAAACACCCACGCTGCGCGACATCGCTCGCACCGCACCCTACATGCACAACGGCGCATACAAAACACTCGAAGAGGTAGTCGAACACTACAACAGTGGCGGCTTCAAAAATAGCGGAACACCCAGTGAAGACATGAAAAAACTGAACCTGAGTGATAAAGATAAAAAAGCGCTGGTTACCTTTATGAAGTCACTCACTGGCGAGCAGATAAAAATCAGCGTGCCAGTGCTGCCAGTTAAATAAGGCCGTACGCGTTAACGCCAAGTGCAACATTCTTTCCTGGAAGAATATTGAACTTAGCGTTAGCGCACGCAGTTCGTATGATACATCTGTTGGTATAAATGATAAAACATTCTAGCCATCGATCCCGCTGAGAAATTCTGTCCAAATCTCAGCTGGGATTGTTTAGCCATAGCTTCCCTTAGACTAGGATCGATAGCTAAGGCGACTATAGCGTCAGCAAAAGCATTGGCATCATCATTTGGTGTCACTAGTCCATTTTTATTATGTTCGATAACTTCAGGGTTACCACCCACATCAGTCACCACACAGGCTTTACCAATAGACATAGCCTCCAATAGCGTCATGGACGTTCCTTCGCTGAACGAAGATAGTAAATAAATATCCATCAACGCCAGATGGTGCTGTGGCTTGGCTTGATAGCCAGTCATTACTACACGCTCATCCAACTTCAACTCTGCAACTAATTTCTCAATTGTTTGGCGCATCTCGCCATCACCTACTATCAGTAATTTTGCGTCAATCCCTTTATCTAATATCTGCTTAAACGCGTACAACATCATTGAGTGATTTTTGATAGGATCTAATCTAGCTACTGTGCCTAAACACAGCGTGTTTTTATCAATACCAAACTCCCGGCGGAGTTGATCAACTTTTTGAAGATTAATTTCTAAAGAAGAAATTCCGTTATATATAACCTGAATGTCCTTGACTGGAATATACTCATAATGGACTAACGCATCTTTAGTTGCCTGGGAAATGGCTGTAGTTGCTGCTGTCATTCTGTGTAACCAGGGGTTAATCAATTTTCGCTTCCAGCTACTAGAATCCGGGTAAAAACGGCCATGTTCAGTGAAAACAACTTTGGCTCTAGTTCCGAGTGCTGACAATGCCCCATATACCCATGGCGTGTATTGATGGCAATGGAGTATATCTATGTGATGTTGTTTGATATGCGTTCGAATTTGTGTGATTAACTGAACGTCGAATCCAGGCGATCGGGAGAGCGCGGTGATGCATATTCCTTTGGCAATAAGGTCATCAGCGAAAGGGCCAAGAGGTGACTCTATACACAGAATGGACATGTCAAATTGCGTCTGGTCAGTGTATTCGACTAAGCTCTTAATGACCTGCTCTGTCCCTCCGATGCGCATATCGAAGGTGAGATGCAATACGTTGATCTTTGTCATGGGTTACTCGTTCACTAACTTAATGAGTCACGTTACTTGCTGGTTTATGAGTGCCCGTTTGCATGTAGTTATACCACCACATCTGAAACATGAGCATGCTCCATAACAGAGCAGAATGATCTGCTTTTGAACTTTGATGCTGTTGCCATAACGCTTGCACTACGTGCATATCAAAAAAACTCTGGATGCCATTGGATTTAGTGAACAGATAATCTTCGGCAAGATCTTTAATCTCATCCCTGAGCCAATCGGCAAGTGGAACAGAAAAACCCATTTTCTTACGATATAAAATATCATCAGGTAATAGCTTTTTTAATGCTTGTTTTAGGATGTATTTTTTCTCGCCTTTATTAAATTTCATATCAGATGGCAGAGTGGCTGAAAATTCGATGATCTCTTTGTCCAAAAGAGGTGCGCGAACCTCAAGGGAATTGGCCATGCTCATACGATCTACCTTAACCAGAATATCTCCTGGCAAATAGGTTTTCATGTCGGTATAGAGAATCTTCGCTAAATGATCAGGCCCATCTGCTCGTTCATAAGCATCGATAGTCAGCGTGGAGGGATGGTAGCTTCCAAGTTGTTTTTTAACTTGTGGCTTAATCAGCGCATTCCAATGACGATCATCAATTTGGGAGTTTGATAAATAAAAACCCATGGCTGGACTTACGCTCAAGCTTGTTAGTAGTGTTTTACCTTTACGGCAGAGGGTCGTATTACTCTTCGCAAGCAGATTGGCGACTGTTGGAAATATTTTTTTACGTAACCAACTGGGGACTTTATTGCGCAAACGGTTTTCAATGGCATCGATGGAGTATTTTTCATAACCGGCGAAAACTTCATCTCCACCATCTCCGGCAATTGCCACCGTTACCTTTTGTCGCGCTAATTCAGATACAAAATAGGTAGGGACTAATGAAGGGTCCGCAAAAGGCTCATCAAAGAAGCGCACTATCTTTTCTAGATTATCCTTTACATTTTGATGTACTGTAAATTCATGGTGATCCGTTTTGTATTGATCGGCAACTAATCGTGCAAACTCTGTTTCATTAAATTTTTTCTCATCAAAACCAATAGAGCAGGTTATTACTGGAGTTTCACTATTTTCTGCCATCATAGCTACGACAGCACTTGAATCTATACCACCACTTAAAAATGCCCCCAATGGCACATCACTGACCATTCGTATTTTAGTACAGTCAGTCGCTAGTTTGAGAAGTTGTTCTGTGAGTTTCGCCTCGCTATTGCGGCTAACACTTCTGAAGGACACATCCCAATATTGTTTAATATTTATGCCTTGCGCATCAGCAATCATATAGTGTCCTGGGGGCAGTTTATGAATGTACTTAAAGATGCTCTTAGGATCAGGAACATATTGATAGGCAAAGAAGTCGTATACCGCATCGAGCCGGATATCGCGCGGAATATCAGGCAAGGTCAGTAGTGCTTTTATTTCTGAGGCGAAGGCAAATCGATCATCTTGTTGAAAATAATACAAAGGTTTTTTGCCGATTCTGTCTCGGGCAATAAAGAGTTTTTTCTGTTGTATATCCCACAGCGCAAAAGCAAACATGCCATTCAGTTTCTCCAAACATGACTCCCCCAGCTGTTGATAGAGGGCGAGGATTACTTCGGTATCGGTATGGGTTTGAAACGAGTGGCCCTGCCCCTCAAGCTCTGCACGTAATTCAAGGAAGTTGTATATCTCGCCATTAAATACGATGACCAATTGTTGGTCGTGGGAATACATTGGCTGATTGCCCGCCGCTGATAAATCGATAATGCTGAGGCGGCGGTGAGCCAAGCCCACGTAATCATCCAAATATTCACCACCCGCATCTGGGCCGCGATGAAAAATGGCGTTACCCATGTTCTTTAGGGTATCAATCGTTCCCATGGGGTGACTAAACTGAGTAAAACCGGCAATCCCACACATTACTGCATAACCCTCTACAAATTTATAAACTAATGTATTTTCGTATTTTTGGGCCAATCATGGTGGTCATGCTAAGTGGCAGTCTGGACCAACCATATTCAATCATACCTCTTAACTTGCTTGGCGTAGCATGCTCATCTGAGGGCGATTCCTGTTGCTCTAGCCGAGACCAATTTAATGCTAATGGCTCGGCACCCCACTGCTGTTTAAAATTAAACGT
>JAYUTP010000077.1:0-2343 GCA_043755075.1 Tenderia sp. (SeqCode) | reverse complement strand
CGTGGCACTGTCGATGAGGCTAAGCGTATGCCGCTCTGGCAACAGGCTGAACGGATTATGTATGAAGACCAGCCCTACACCTTCCTGATGCGGCGCAAGTCGCTGGCGTTCATCGACAAACGCATTAATAATCTCCAGATCACCAAGCTCGGCTTGAACCTGAGAATGGTGCCAGTCGAGGTCTTTGTGCCGGAAGGCCAGCAAAAGTACCAGCAGTAAGCGGCGGATAGCGCATGTACACCTACATCATCCGCCGTCTGTTGTTGATGTTTCCGACACTGATCGGCATCACCATTGTGGTGTTTTCTGTCATGGCGGCAGCACCCGGCGGCATCAGCGCCCAGAGCTTGGTTGAAGGGCAAAACCTCGAGCCGCAGGTGAAGCAGGCGATGGAGAAGTACTACAACCGTCTCTATGGTCTGAACGATCCAGCGCCCGTGCAGTATCTGCGCTGGCTCAACAATGTCTCACCGATCGGTTTTACCTTTGATGAACAGAACAGCATCGATGGGTTTTCGCTGACCAAAGGTTCCGACCTTGGCACCAGCTTCCGTTATGGTCGCCCGGTGCTTGACCTGATTGAAGAGCGGCTGCCGATTACTATGCTGCTCAACGTACTCTCCATCCCGTTGATCTATGTCATCGCTATTGTCATCGGCGTTCATGCGGCGACACAGCGGGGCAAGTCGTTTGATGTTGGCTCCGGCATGTCGATGCTGGCGTTGTGGTCGATGCCAACCATGCTGGCGGGTGTGCTGCTGATCGGTTTTTTTGCCAGCGATCAATACTGGCACTGGTTTCCCACCTCGGGCCTGAGTCAGCGTGAGGCGCTTGATATGCAGTTCCTGCCGCATTGGAGTTCTGCGGGAGATTTGCTGCTGCTGTTCTTTGCGATGGCCCTCTCGGTCGCCGCTTTTATTGCCACTAGCCTCTACGGCAGTCAGCGTCTGCGCATGGCGCTGATGGTGCTGTTCGGGGGCTGGCTGGGTTATCTGATGGCGGGTGATGATAGCGCGACCCTCACTTATTTTTTGTTGATGACGCTGCTGGCCGCACTCTGTGGCCTGATCGCCTATACCAACTACCACGCACTACGCACCGCCATGATGGGGACAGTGGGACTCGTTGTTGGAATCGGCGTCGGCTTTGCGCTGATGCAGGGGGAGTTCGTCGCGGGTTTCCTGCTTGATCGCATCTGGCATCTGATTCTGCCGGTGATCTGCCTCTCCTATGGTGGTTTGGCCTTTCTTGCCAAGCTCACGCGTAGTTCAGTGCTGGAAAATCTGCTCTCCGACTATGCCCGCACTGCGCGTGCCAAAGGTGTGCCGGAGCAGCAGGTATTGTGGAGCCACGTCTTCCGTAACAGTCTGTTGCCATTGATCACCGTGGCGGCGGGGCTGTTGCCGAGCCTATTGGGCGGCTCCATCATCGTCGAGGTGCTTTTTAGTATCGACGGCATGGGCAAGCTGGCGGTGGAGGCGGTGCAGAGCCGCGACCGCGAATTGGTGTTGTCGATCACCTTGATTGGCACACTGCTGTCGCTGGCCGGTTATCTGTTTGCCGACCTCTGTTACGCTATTGCCGATCCGCGAGTCAGTTATGAGTGAGATGACGCCAACAGCACCACGCCAACAGCGTAGCTACGCCGCCCAGGTGGTGCGTGAGGTCTTCATGCAGTGGGGGGCGCGCATTGGCATCGCCTGGATTGCAGTGCTGGTGGTGGTGGCCGTCTTTGCCCCATTCCTCGCCAACAGCCATCCGTTGTTACTGAGTGAGCAGGGCCATTTAAGCAGTCCGCTGCTGCACAATCTCACGGCGGCTGATGCGACGTTGTTGCTGCTGTTTTTTATTGTGCTGGCGTTGTGCTTCATTGGCAGCATCAGTTTCCGCCGCAAGTTTTTGATTACGATGGTGACGGGGGCCATCGTTGCCAGCGGCTGTTTTGCCTTCATTGCGCCGCCACAACTCACCATCTACGAACAATATCGCGAGAAGGAGCTGGCGGGTGATTATCAGTGGCTGATTCGCGCCCCGATCCCTTATTCAGCCAAAGATTACCTGCGTGATGTGGGCGATTCTGGCCTCAAAGCACCGCTCGCGGCGGAACAGCGTAGCCATTGGTTCGGCACCGATGAGAATGGCGCGGATGTGTTGAGTCGGATGATTCACGCCTCACGCATTGCCTTGAGTATTGGCTTTGTCGCGACGGGTATCGCCATGGTGATTGGCACCCTCATCGGTGGGTTGATGGGTTACTTCTCCGGCATCTACGACATGATCGGCATGCGCTTGGTGGAGATATTTGAGGCGATCCCGGTATTGTTTCTGCTGCTCACCTTTGTC
>JAYUTP010000076.1:0-2243 GCA_043755075.1 Tenderia sp. (SeqCode) | reverse complement strand
CCTCCAGCTTGTTGTTCAGGCAAAATCCGAAGAAATCGGTGAAGCTTGCGTAGGTCGGGATATCCAGTTGCTGAGTTACCTCCAACAACGCTGCAGTATGGTTGATCAGGTGCGTTACGTGTACAACATCTGGGCGCAATTCGCGCAGTACCATTTCAAGAACTCCGCGCATTTCAGGCTGGTGGTAAGTTTCTTTGATTTGAGAGTGGGGTAGAAGATTTTTGTCTACACATACGACAGGCACCCCAGCGTACTCATACCGCGATATCAGTTCACCGACACTCGACTCCCCCTGGAAGATTGCTGAAACAACCGTAACCTCGTGACCTATTGCCTGATAGTGGCGGGCTAGATGGAGGGTGTAGGTTTCAGTACCGTAAAAATGAACCGGGAAAAAACAGTGAACGAACAAGGCGATTTTCATATCAAGTAGGGATGCCAGTTAGTTCGCGGTAGACACCAGAATAGGCTGTTGCCATCGCTTCAACGGAAAAGTAAGCTTGCGCACGCAAACGATGCTGCTCGCCGATTCTCGTTCGCTCGCGCGGGGATTCAAGAAGTCGGATCATGACATTTGCGAGGCCCTCGGCATCGCCTGCGGGCACCACCAGCGAGCGATCTTCCACGATCTCACTAATAGCGCCAATGTCGTAACCGCATACGGGAATACCCATATTCATTGCGAAGGCACTAACCTGCCCAAAACTCTCTTTCCAAACGGGGGCAACAAAAACCGCCATTCGACGATAAGCATTCGGCAAATCTGTGTAGCTCAAGTATCCAGTGAACTCAAAACTGCCTCCGACACCAGCTTTAGTAACTGCTCGCCGAAACACCGATAGCAACTCACCCCCTCCCACGACAAGAACTCGGGTTTGAGGACGTTTCTTCACTGCGGCAATGAATGGGAGCATTGCCTCTTCACTTAGCTTGTCACGCTCTAGGCGGTACACCATACCGACACAGTCTGACGATTCTTCCTCGAGGGTGTTGCGGCTAAAGTGCGAGAAGTCAGAACCTGGATAAATTGTGATGTGCGCTTGGTCGGACCTCCCAAACGCCTTGCGAACATAGTCGCTAACGTAAACATAGCGCTTCACGATCGCCGCAAAATGCGGCTTAACCGGAGTATTCACGTTCTCAACAACCGGAATGCCGAGCGTCTCAGCAGCGCTGATCGCCATCGCATACCAAGGCTCGTCAACTTCGCCCCAATAATGCACATGTATAAGTGCCGGTTTCAACTGCAGAAAATGCTCAACAAAGGTGTGTGGGGTCTTCGGCGAACGAAGCTCTGAAATTTTCAAGCCAACATAAGCAGGCGGATTCGGGACAAAGCTTGTAATGACACTTTGCTCATAGTGTTGCCCCAGCCTCTCGATTAGATCAACCACCAAACGCGATGATCCACCAGTCATGAAATTCGCGATCACATGGACAACACGCGGCCGAGTCGAAAGGGCGGGGGTTGGTTCAAGTACAGCATACGGCAACATCTTCGACGCTGTTTGAACTGTTGAGCCGCTTGGCAACGACACCATTCGCCTTACGACGGATCGAACAGGTTTCGGCAACATCATCGACGCAACCAAGTATGCCGCGCCAGCAATGGAACCCGGCGATATCGGTCTCGTCGCAAGCGCTCTCCTAAGCCTAAACCATTTGGTTTGCTGAAGCGTTTGCATCTCGATGGTCGCTACTTGTAGTTTTGCACTCTCCGCAGTGAGCAGATCCTGCATGTGCTGCGCAAGAACTTGCACCTGCTGAGTTTTCTTCTTCTCCAAGACAAGGAGGTGCTCAGCCCATCCGCGAGACGACTCGGTAGCGATAAGATCAACGTTCAGCCGACGCAAATGGGCAGTCGCTTTATGTACTGCAGCAGTGTGGGCCAATGCGGATTGACGTAAAGGCGAATTGAAGTCCTCTTGCTGCTCGATGATTGAAAGTGAGACGTCTTCAATCAAAGCTCCTAATTTTTGATTCAGCAGTTGTATCGATGTGCCGAAACCCTTGGCAATGCACAGCAGACCCGCGAAACGCTTCAGGTCCAAATTAAGCCATGACTCTTCATCCGAGTAAGTAGCAGATTCAAGTTGGTCCTGTCCATACACGCCACGTACCTCTACATCGCGGACGCCCATTTGCGCCCAGAATGCGCGTAACGACTGTGCGGAAAAATAAAAGAGGTGTGCCGGGGGGTGGCGATACGGCCAACCAGTAGGATCGGTCACTGCATGCGAAGA
>JAYUTP010000075.1:0-19577 GCA_043755075.1 Tenderia sp. (SeqCode) | reverse complement strand
CGCACATGCTTCTGCAATGAATGCGATTTGTACTGCGTCAACATCAATACTCGCCGCACCCCGGAGTGCAGACAGTTGGTCAGCACAAAGTCGATGATGCGGTATTTGCCGCCAAACGGCACCGCTGGCTTGGCGCGATCCTCGGTCAACGGCTGGAGGCGTGAACCCACCCCTCCAGCCAGAATGATTGTCACCGTATTTGAAAAAATCATTGTGATCTCCCGTACGTTTTGGATGTTTATGCAGCGGCTTAATAGCTGATTGCTGCTAACACAGCGGAAACCATACCAGCAGATACGCATTTGCGGAACATAGTGTTATGTGGGCAATAGATCAAGACCGGGCAACACATCTACATGACATACGCCTTTTTGGGCGTTATGGCCAACCTGTGGCAGACAAAACTAAAAAGGGGTGCATTACTGCACCCCTTGGGTTTGATTAGATCAAACCATGATTACACGTCATTACCCTCAGAGTACTTCACATTAGCCGATGGGACAGTTGTCGGCATATTGTGGTCGGTAAAGGTTGGCAACAGCGTGCTGCCTGCGCCGACGTTAAGCACACTTCCCTGGGTCACATCAGGGAAGGATTTACCTGCCGCTGGCGATGTCACTTCGGCCAGAAATATGCTCACTTGCAGTGGCTTGATGTAGTAGTGGACACCATTCGTATCAACCACTTCAGTTCCCGCTGGAATGTTAATGATCTTCTGCGACAACGCAGCCGTCATGTTCCAGCCCCCTTTCTGCAGATCCTTATAGAGGTCAGGCATACCGTGCATCCAACCATCGAATTGCAACGCCAATGTCTTGCTTGCGCCTGTCTGATAGCTGTAGCTGAAAGACTGCGCTGTTAGACTGATAGGATCGGAAAGCAGCTTGTAATTGCTGTTGGCATCGATCAAGTACTGTTGCGTTCCCCAGCCACCAGAAGCTGAATACTCCCAGTTGAACTGAACCGGATGGGTAGAGCCCGTAGCCGTACCAAAACCATTCACCGTGACAGGAGCGCCACTGGCATCCAGCGGCTGGTTCGATGAGTTAAAGGCCTGCAAACCCCACTGCCCGGAGGTGTAAACATCCGCCGTGGTCTCCGTAGCATTGGTTGATGGATCATCTGCCGCATACACCAGCTTCAGGTAGTTGGCGCTGACGCTGCTGGTTTCCAGTTGCAGTTTTAAACCGGGCTGCCAAGGCAAGCCGAGATAACTGGCACCCACAGGCAGGAAGTTCGCTGTGTTAACTGGATTAACCGTGGTCTGTAACTCCAACTGTACCGCGTAGTCAGCCGCCACATTATTCGCGGCGATGCGATTCACTACATAGTTAACACCATTGCTGTTGATGTAATACTCACGTCCCTGTTCAGGGACAAAGTTAACATCACCATTGGCATCAAAGGTTGGTGTCCAGCTAGACTGATCGAAGGAGGTGAGTTTCTTCTGCACCCAGCCAGTCTTGCCACTGGTGAAGTCGCCGCTGTACTGAATGTAAGCTGATCCACTGATATCAACCCGGAGTTGATCGCCATTGGTACCCGCGTAAAGGCTGCCGCCTTGCACAGTGGTAAAACCATTCTGTCCTTGTGTCGCGGGATAGAAACCGGCACTGCTAAAGTTCGCCACGCCATCTGCTACGGCCAGATACACATAGTTAACATGACCACCATTGCCGCCATTGGCGGTGGAATCCCAACGGCCAATATTGATGGACTTGCGCGCATTCCCAACCAAGGCACCCCAGTTGCTGAAATTGGTAAATGACTTAGGCTGGCCATTACTGAAATCCATACACTGATTGGGTTGGCCAAACTGAATCCAACCACCTTCGCAAAACTGCCAAACACCGGCATTATTAAAGAGTTCAAAATTTTTATTGGTGAAGGTCTCGACCACGATATCCTTGATGTCATCAGGACTGCCTGTCACCAATGTCCGCTTAGTAAACGAACCATTAAAGGTGGGTGAAACAGTAAACTGTTCTGGTGTAGTGCCGGCACTAAAATCTTCACGCGTTACCACTGTGCCACCAGGAACACCACTTTGACCGCCACCCCAAAGCTGATGCCGCCCCTGCCAGGCACCGTAGTAGGCGTGCTGAGTAGCGCCATTGCCATCAACATAGGTCACTGGGAAACCAAACGATTTTTTCTTCTGCACATTGTCACCAGCCTTGATCCCCGCACTGGTGTTGGCACTGGCGTAGAAGAGACCGTAGCGATGCGTCATCTCAACCTCGCTGTTGCGGTCTTTATAAACCGGGCCGCTACCATCATCGACCACTAGGTAATCGGCATTATAAGCGTAGGAGGCGGTCGCCGTGGCGGGGACGCAGTTCTGACTATGACAGTTGCTGTGATCGGGATATTCCACTTTGCCATAACCCGATGAGCCGGAGCGGTACAACACTGCACGGGAGAACCAATCATCCCCATCCTCATTGATTTTCAACTCGGGTGTGCCATTGTTATTACGCGAAGTGGCAACAAAGAATTTAGTGGTGTCAGCGCCAAAGGCGACGTTCAGATCCCATTCGCCGTAACTCAGCACATTGCCAGCGGCATCAAAGCTGGCACCACTATAGATCTTGAATTCGGCACGTATAACTTTTTTCTGGCCGGGAGTGTCACGATCCTCCTCCTCTATCCATGCCTGCACCTTGTTGAGATTGGCGGTGCTGCCATTCGGGTGAGCACCACTGACAATCTCCGACTTAATCACCCAAGGCTCCAGCTTTTTGATTGAGATGCCATTATTCTCATCCTCCCAGGCGACCATCGCCTTGTAAGCCACGCCCGTCTGATTGGCGCTGTCGTTATAGTGAGTTTGGGCCAGCGCCTTCATCACCTGTTCGATGATGGCGAACTGCTCTAGCGAATGCTCCTCCACATATTTGGAGGTCATCACTTGTTTGTAGTCCGAGCTCGCAGCCAAATCTGCCACGGCGCGATTCAGCCCACCCATCAACGAAGCGCCACGCAATGAGGCGGCGGTTGAAGTTGATGCCGGAACCGCAGAAATCTCTGTCGGCAACGTGTAAGCACGTGTCGTTGTTTCACCTGATGAAGAAGAACTGCTGCTACTGCCGCCGCCACAACCGGCCAATGCCAATACCACACCCGCAGTTACGGCCTTAAGTAGAAATTTTTGATCCATAGTGTCACCTTGTCTGATTGAGCAAACGGCCTTGATCACCGCCATGAAAATCCGGACTGCTTAAAATCCAAAGTCAGCTGATTTCTCTTATCGACTAGCACAGAGAAATAGTTGTGAGATATTTATGTGAACTACGTCACACTTTTAGGCCTTTATCAGACGGACGACACAAGCCATTGATTGACAAGCGGACTTTTTGTGAGGCGCTTGCCATCGCAGTCACGATTTTTATAGACAGAATCTAAAAGCTGCACCTAATGGCAATAATTCACCATCACGTTAAAATGCGATCCTATGAAAACAGCCATTATTAGCCACCTTGACGATGTAGATCCGCAGGCATGGAACACCCTTGTCAACGATAACAACCCGTTTCTAAAACACGAATTCCTGGTAGCGCTGGAGCGGCATCAGTGCCTGGGTAAAGAAACCGGCTGGCTACCGCAGCACATTGTTGTCTTTGATGATGGCGGTACGCTGGTCGGCGCCGCACCGCTTTACCTTAAATACAATTCCTACGGCGAGTTTGTCTTTGACTGGTCATGGGCCGAGGCCTATCAGCGCCATGGACTTGCCTACTACCCCAAGCTGGTCAGCGCCATTCCCTTCACTCCAATGACCGGAGAACGGCTGCTAATGGCCGCCGATGCAGATCAGGTACATCAAACTGCGCTACGCACCATAATATTTAACACCACCCTTGAAGTAGCCAAGGCCCATAACGTCTCATCCGTGCATTGGCTCTTCCCCGCCACGGCTGATATGGGATTTTTACAACAACAAGGGTTGGCAACACGCCTCGATTGTCAGTACCACTGGCACAATCACCACTACAAAAATTTTACTGACTACCTGGAGTGTTTCAGCTCGCGTAAACGCAAAAATATTCTCAAGGAGCGGCGTCAGGTGCAGGAGGCTGAAGTCACCTTTCGCGTCCTCCATGGTGACGAGGTCACCACTGCTGAATGGCAACTTTTTCACCATTACTACTGCGCCATCTATGATCGCAAGTGGGGGGTTCCCACATTAACGCTGGGATTTTTTGAAGAGATTGGTCGAACGCTGGCTGCGCAGGTGGTGCTGGTATTGGCCTACCAGCATGGCGAGTGCATTGCTGCGGCACTGAATCTGCGCAGTGACGATACTTTATATGGCCGTCACTGGGGTTGTCGTGAACAGATCCCGGCGCTGCACTTTGAGACTTGTTATTACCAAGGGCTGGAGTACTGCATCAAACATGGGCTGCAACGCTTTGAACCGGGCGCACAGGGTGAACACAAGATCGCGCGGGGATTTCTCCCTGCCGCCACCTGGTCGGCCCACTGGATTGCACACCCCGAGTTTCGCCACGCCATTGAGCAATTCGCAGCAACCGAGAGGCGCGAGGTGGAGCGAAAAATGGTAGCGCTGCAACAGCTCTCCCCCTTCCGTAGCGATGTGGCTTAGAATAACGCTCCCTCTCCTCCGGTTCAGATCATGTTCGGTTATCGCCACAACTTCCACGCCGGCAACTATGCCGATGTTGTCAAACACGTAATTCTCACTAGCCTGCTGCAAGCGCTACAGCAAAAAGCTAAACCGTTCTATCTTCAAGATAGCCATGGCGGTATCGGCTTGTATGATCTTAGCTGTGATGAGGCGCAGAAAAATAGCGAATATCTCAGCGGTATCAGCCGCCTCTGGCAGGCGCAAAACCCTCCTGCCGCCATACAACAATATCTGGAGCTGGTGCGATCATTTAATAATGAGGGTGAGCTGCGTTACTACCCCGGCTCACCGCGACTGGGGCGTGCACTACTGCGTGAACATGACCGTATGGTGGTCACTGAGCTGAACAGGGTCGATGGTGAAACACTAAAACAGGAATTCAGAGGTGACAGGCAAGTGGCGGTTCATATTCAGGATGGCTATCAGGGGATTAAGGCTTATTTGCCTCCCGCAGAACGGCGCGGACTGGTATTAATTGATCCCGCCTACGAGCTGAAGGATGAGTACCAACAGCTGATCCGAGGTCTGTTGCAGGGCTATAAACGCTGGCCCACCGGCAGCTATGCCATCTGGTATCCATTGATGAGCAGCGCGATTCGCGAGCGTTTTTTCACCGCGTTAAAAGAGACAGGCATTCGCAAGATCCTGGCTGCTGAACTGACTATCAAACCGCTTCAGGCAGAAAAGGAGATGTGCGGCAGCGGCATGATCATCATCAATGCCCCGTGGCAGCTGGACCAGCAACTCAAGAATGAACTTGAGTGGCTCTGGCCACGGCTGAGTGACTCAAAGGAAGGGGGCGTTAACGTCGAGTGGCTGGCGCCAGAGTAGTCTGCAACTCAACAGCGACCATACAACGCCATCAAGGCATTGAGTTTGGGTGCCAGCCCATCATCAATCTGCCGCCACTCAAAACGCCAGCGCCAGTTGCCATCGGAGGTGCCTGGCGTGTTCATGCGATGCCCTCCGTCCTGCCCCAACAGATCCTGCATTGGCAGCATGGCAAGACGCGCGACCGAGGCAAGTGCTGAGCGAATCACGGGCCAAGGCATCGGTTCCTGCGGGTGCCCCAGATAGTGCTGCACATGTTGCTTCACGCCGTCAGGCAACGACTGATACCAGCCCAAAGTAGTGTCATTATCATGGGTGCCGGTGTAGACCACGCTATCAATCGTCTGGTTGTGTGGCAGATAGGGATTACCAGCATCGCCACCAAAGGCGAACTGCAAAATCTTCATGCCGGGCAGGTGATATTTCTGACGCAGGGCATCAACCTCGGGAGTGATGATGCCAAGATCCTCCGCTACCAGCGGTAACGGATCAAAGACCTGATGCAGGGCTTCGAACAACTCATCGCCCGGCGCCTTGACCCAGCGTCCGTTCATGGCAGTCTCTTCGCTGGCTTGAATCTCCCAGTAGGCCTCAAAGCCACGGAAGTGGTCGATACGCACCCAATCGAACATGTCGAGTTGGCTGGCGATGCGCTGCTTCCACCAACTAAAACCGTCAGCCTGCATCCGCTCCCAGTGGTAATGTGGGTTACCCCAGCGCTGCCCGGTAGCAGAAAAATAATCGGGTGGCACACCCGCTACCACCTGAGCCTTGCCGTGTTCATCAAGGGTAAAGAGCTCACGATTGGCCCAGACCTCAGCACTGTCGTGGGCAACAAAGATCGGCAAATCACCAAACAACAGCACATTACGCTGGCGGGCATAATCACGCAGTTGATGCCACTGACGGAAGAAAGCAAACTGCTCAAAGCGGACGTAGTTGACCGCGTTTTTCAATACATCGCCAACTTTCATCAGCGCAGCAGCGTCATGATCGCGCAACTCATCGGGCCAATCTAACCAACGGCCGTTGCCTTGGGCCTGACGTATCGCTTGGAAGAGAGCATAGTCTTCGAGCCACCCGGCATGCTCCGCAACAAACGCGCTGAACTCCGCTCTGACGGCTCCATCGGCGTACTGAATAAATCCCTGATAGGCATTTTGCAATTTACAACGACGGTACTGAATGAAGTCAGTCGTGTCGGTCGTGTCTGGCTCAATAACGCCCTTAAGCCATCCCCACTCTTGTAGGCGAGTGAGGTTAATCAGCAACGGGTTGCCGGCATGCACTGAGAGCCCTTGATACGGGGAGAGATCACCATGTGTTGGCACCAGTGGCAACATCTGCCAAACACTGATGCCACTATCAACGAGAAAATCAACAAAGTGATAGGCGTCAGCACCGAGATCGCCACAGCCCATCCCACCGGGCAGTGAGGTGGGATGGAGTAATACGCCAACACGGCGACGTGTCAGAGGCGTATCAACAGTTGCCACTAAGACTCCCGCCCTTGGCGCATCACACCGCCCGCCGCAGGATCACCACCGCCATGGGTAAAGGTATGAGCAAGATACTCTGGTGGCTCCTCTCCCAACATTTGGTAGAGGGTATTTAATTGCAGACGATAGAGCCGCTCAAAATCGCGCACGGCATCCGAAGGATTGTAGTCACCAAACCACCAGAACCAGTCAGACCCTTCACAAATAGCCAACTGCCGTTCGAGCGCTAGCAGCTGTTCGCCGCTCAACTTACGCGAACTAATCACCTGATCGTAGCTGCGTTTAGCATCTACCAACATATCCCAGCCACGATTTTTGTCTTCACCGCCAATCCAGGTAGAAAAAGTACCGTAGACCCAACTTCCCGCCACAATGTGCGGCAAAGAGGGCGCCGGTTTCGTCTGTTGACGCAACGCTTCGCTAAAGGTGGTGAGCTCCAAACCTGGATGTTCAGCAAGCCGCTTATAAAGTGCGCTGAGGAAATGGAATCCGTTTTTCGGGTAATACTCCCAAGCGTTTTCACCATCAAGAATAATGGAGACCACCCTCTCCGGCTTATCAACATTAGCAGCAGCAATATTTTCCAAATGGTTAATCAGACCACTCACCGCATCGTCGGCATGCCATTTGGAGTAAGCAAAACCGATCAGATCAGAGAGACCATCATCCCGAAAAAAACAGGATATCTGCTGACTATCAGGGCGATAGGGTTGATGAATGACCTGCACCTCACGCAGTTCAGCAGGCGTCTGCGGTAGATTAAGGCTATTACGCAATACGCTCTCGCCACTGGCGGCCCAGCTGAAACCATGTTTATCCAACAACGCCAACGTCGCCATGCTCATCGCCCCTTCCGACGGCCAACACCCCTGCGGCTTCATACCAAAGTAGTGCTCGTAAGTTTCGACACCTTTTTTGATATGCCACTCGGCGCGTGCCAAACCACCAGGATAGTGGTCAGCCAGCGGTAGCTTGGCATCTGGCATTGCCTCACAGGTGCTACCCAGATCCAACAATAACGGCATAATCGGATGGGCATAAGGGGTAACCGACAGCTCTACACGCCCCTGTTCGGCAAGCCGACGATAACGGCCAATCACCCCACTCAACTGTTCGGAGATGATCTCCATCAGGATACGCCGGTCATGCATTGAGAAACCGCTCCCTTTGGCAGTCAGCGCCTCAACACGAGCATCGCTTCGGCGCACCGTCTCACCCAACCATGCCAAGTGGTACCAAGTGACAATATCAGCAAGATATTGGCTGTTGATGTACATCCACTCATCGGGGCGTTGCTCCAAGCGTGCAGCAACGTCAGCCAGACGTTGATAACAAGGAAAACGATTGATAATCGTCTCTGCATTGGCACGCAGACAAGCCTTGATGAGCAGAACCCGCCTCTCAATTTCCTGCGGCAATGCCGGACTGACTAATGCTGACAGCAGCGGATCCTTAATGCCCGTCCCATCCTTGAGAAAGCGCTCCACCTGTTGAGCGTAATCATCAAGTTGCTCCAATAACACTGGCGCAAAATTAATAACTGCTTTAGCCCCTGGCACCGCCTCCAGATGGGCCGCCATATCAACGTAATCTTTTATGGCATGCAGATAAGTCCAAGGCAGATGATATTCACCTGCGGCAGGATCAAAATAGTTTGGCTGGTGCATGTGCCAACAAAACACAACTTTCAAACGACCACTATCTGACATAATGCAACTCCTGTCCCAACATTTCTGGTGACACCAATACCACGCCACCTTCGGAAACATGGAAACGCTCGGCATCCGCCTTAGGGTCTTCGCCAATCACAGTTCCAGAAGGAATTTTACAGCCTTTATCGATAACAGCCTTAGTGATGCGGCAATTACGCCCTATCTCTACGCCGGGCAATACCACTGCCTCTTCAAGCTTACTAAACGAATGGACTCGGACATTAGAAAACAGCAATGAACGCCGTACCGTAGCGCCCGAAATCAGACAGCCGCCCGAAACCATCGAGTCGATAGCCTGTCCGCGCCGCCCATCGTCATCAAAAATAAATTTCGCCGGTGGCAACTGTTCCTGATAGGTCCAGATCGGCCACTGGGAATCATACATATTCAGTTCTGGAGTTACAGAGACCAGTTCCATGTTAGCCTCCCAAAATGCATCCACCGTTCCAACATCGCGCCAGTAGCTTTGCTGTCCAGTCTGTACATCACGGAAGGGATAGGAAAAAACACGACAATCCTTAATCACATCCGGAATAATGTTCTTACCGAAATCGTGTTCCGAGGAAGAGTCATCCGCATCATTGATCAAGCGTTCATAGAGAAAATCCGTGTTAAAAATATAGATCCCCATAGAGGCCAAAGCGATATCTGGCTTGCCAGGTGCATGCTGCGGATTAGCTGGCTTCTCGTTAAAGTCATTGACTCGCCCATTCTCATCAACACTCATCACACCAAAAGCATTCGCTTGATCCAGCGGCACATCCAAACAACCGATGGTCATATCAGCATTGTTCTCAACGTGATGGGCCAGCATTGGACCATAGTCCATCTTGTAGATATGGTCACCTGCCAAAATCAGCACATACTTTGGGTTGTGAGCACGAATAATATCGATGTTCTGATAGACCGCATCAGCAGTGCCTGAGTACCAAGACTCTTCAATGCGCTGTTGCGCCGGCAGCAGTTCGATGAACTCACCAAACTCGCCGCGGAAATAACCCCAGCCCTGCTGGATATGACGAATCAACGAATGTGACTTGTACTGAGTAAGCACACCAATACGACGTATACCTGAGTTAATGCAGTTGGAGAGTGGAAAGTCTATGATTCTAAATTTTCCACCAAAAGGAACGGCCGGTTTAACACGCCAAGTGGTTAGCTGCTTTAAACGTGTACCACGCCCGCCAGCCAGAATTAATGCCAGTGTATCTCGAGTCAAACGACTAACAAAACGCGCATCATCTTTAGCCATGCTATCCACTCCTTCAAGTTACAGCAATTCACTAGCCGAACATCCATCACACAAGCAATGGAGCATTACCAACCAGCCCTTAAAAATCTTTGTCAAGAAAAGTTATGTTATCATCTTACCTAAATTTACGATTCGATCATACCTTAAATTTTGGTGGTCACCGTGCAGAAAAAAGTCAACATAACACCTGATCTACAGCGAATTCTTAATGCCACTCATCACGATCCCTTTTCAGTATTAGGGCGACATCCTGCGACCAAAAATCAACATGTAATACGCGCCTTCATACCACGAGTAACAGAGGTTCGCATCGCTGATAGCGACATCACCTTGCTGCGCATTAGCAATACCGATTTATTCCAGTGGCAAGGCGACGCATCACAACTCCCCCGCCATTATCAATTTATCTGGATCGATGATCAGGGACTCACTCATAGCGGTCATGACCCCTACTGTTTTGACCCTGTACTCGCTGAGTTTGACTTACATCTTTTTGGCGAAGGAAAACACTGGCACGCATACAGTTTCCTTGGCGCTAGGGCTATTGAAGTGGACGGAATCAGCGGTGTATTGTTTGCCACATGGGCACCTATCGCTGAGCGCGTCAGTGTAGTTGGCGACTTCAACCACTGGGATGGCCGCTGCCATCCGATGCGTGTACGAGGCAGTAGCGGCATCTGGGAATTATTCATCCCTGGGCTACCAACAGGAGCCATCTACAAATTTGAAGTTCGCAGCAGCCGTGGCGGCCAAGTTCTTCTGAAGGCAGATCCTTATGGGCGATTTTTTGAAGTCCGCCCCAGCACCGCTTCAATTGTTGCCGCTGAAGATCATTATAAGTGGCAAGATAAAAAATGGATGAAAGAACGCGTCAGTTATGATTGGTTGCACGCCCCCATGTCAATCTACGAAGTTCATCTCGGATCATGGCAGCGCAATGAACACGGTGGTTTTCTGAATTATCGCGAACTGGCCATTAGGTTGGTTGACTATGTAAAAATGCAGGGGTTTACGCATATAGAACTGCTCCCCATCACCGAGCATCCGTTTGATGGATCATGGGGCTACCAGACGATCGGTTACTACGCCCCAACAAGCCGTTTTGGCACGCCTGATGATTTTCGTTATTTTGTCGACTACTGCCACGAAAATAATATCGGCGTTTTACTTGATTGGGCTCCAGGTCACTTCCCCAAAGATGCCCACGGGCTAGCTAACTTCGATGGCAGTGCGCTCTATGAACATGAAGACCCACGCCTTGGTGAACATAAAGATTGGGGCACATTAATCTTCAATTATGGCCGCAATGAAGTGAGGAACTTCCTAATTTCCAGTGCACTTTATTGGCTCAAGGAGTTTCACATCGACGGACTACGCGTCGACGCCGTAGCCTCGATGCTATATCTAGATTATTCACGAAATGCGGGAGAGTGGGTGCCCAACGTCCACGGCGGACGCGAGAACCTCGACGCCGTTCATTTTGTGCGTCAGCTTAATGAAGTCACACACGACCTCCATCCTGGAACCATGATCATGGCAGAGGAGTCCACCTCATGGCCGATGGTATCTCGGCCAATTTATCTCGGCGGCCTCGGATTCAGCATGAAGTGGAACATGGGCTGGATGAACGACACACTGGCGTACATTAGCAAGGATCCGATTCATCGGCTTTATCACCATGACAAGCTAACCTTCAGTCTACTCTACGCTTTTACCGAAAATTTCATCCTGCCTTTCTCCCATGATGAAGTAGTTCACGGCAAAGGCTCCATGCTAAACAAGATGCCCGGAGATGAATGGCAGCGCTTTGCTAACCTGCGCTTACTCTACTGCTACATGTTTACCCATCCGGGGAAAAAGCTACTATTCATGGGGTGTGAATTCGGCCAAGGGCGAGAATGGGATGATGCCACTACGTTAGACTGGTATCTACTCGACTACCCACTCCATCGAGGCGTACAAAGATTGATTGGCGATTTAAATAAAGCCTACTGCAATACGCCCGCCTTACACCATTCAGATTTTGAGCACGATGGCTTCGAATGGATTGACTGTAACGATGCTGCCCAATCAGTACTGATTTACTTACGCCGAGAGGCAAATGATTTTATTATTACAGCGCTCAACTTCACGCCAATACCTCGACACAACTACCGTATAGGTGTCCCTATTGCTGGCGAGTACCGAGAGATAATCAATACAGACTCCAAACATTATGGTGGCAGCAACATGGGCAATGGATGTAGCATTCATAGTGAACCCATCCCCTGGATGGGACGTTCACACTCCATCGAGCTGACCTTGTCACCGTTAGCCGGGGTTGTTTTGCAACTATTGCGTTAGGCTATTTATCAGCGGGGATTTAGGTAGAGCAACATGTCCACACCCCTAAATGGTTGAGTCATTCATGGCTCAACCATGCAATACGCTGAGTGACAATTGCTTTTACTTCAACACCCGTATCGTCATCAAGAAGAACGCTAGGAGCCAAAATACAAAAAGCAGCTTTTTTAAGCCGCCGACATCATCATCCCGATCAAAGCCAATACCCATAGCCATTGCCAAGGCACTGGTGCATCCTCGACATCAATTTCGATGGACAGACAAATCTCCTCCTCCCCCCGTTTCACAATATCGCTCACCAAACCAGCCGCAATATTGGCATACCCCCGCAAATTACCTCGCTCCAAATTCGTAAATTTCATCCGCTCAGTGACGCAGCACTGCACCTGCTCGATAGTAGCGAATACCAACGCAATCCTGAGCGCAAAACGTTCGCGAGAAAACCCAAAAAAAATCAATGGCATCGCCATCCAATAGAGTGCTGACACCAACTCTCGCCTGCTGGTCACCCACAGCAACCAATGCACTGCCAACAGCATTAACACTAATGCCAATAGCCTATGCCCCCCCATAAGCACCCCATCAATAGTAGGCATCCACAGCCACTCATCAGCTCCCGCCCAGAGCGGACGCCCCGGCGTCAACCAGAGATAAATCACAAATATGGAGAAAAAAAACCAGCGCATACGCCGTAGCATTGGCCAGGTTTGAACGACACAGACAAGCCCCTCTCGTATAAAGAGTAGGCAGAGTAAGGCAGCGGCAACAACAAGCTGAGAGAAATCACCTAACGCCAAAATGAGGCTAAAGAAAATAAAAGAGACTACGCGGACAACCGGGTGAACCAAAGCTAACCCACCGGTCACCGCGTTCATAGAGGTACCCTGAAAATAAGCGTTAGGAAATTTGACGCATCAATTGCTCAGCTTCCTGGCGATGAGTGTCACCGCCCTCCTTGACAACCTCATCAAGAATAGAACGAGCGCCGTCCCTATCACCCATGTCAATATAGGCCCGCGCCAGATCCAGTTTAGTGCCCACTATGTCGTCCGAGCTTTCAAAAACATCATTCTCTGAACTGCCACTATCCAGATCAAAATCTATCTCATCAATAGTCAGGTGGTCGACATTTGATGCAGTGGCTGCACCCTTCAATACATTAGTAACAGCTACATAACCATCATCCATTTCGCTCTTTACTTCACGTGAGTTAAATGATGAGACTGCCGGTTCGATACTCCACTCGCCACTCCCTCCATCACTATTGACTCCTGACTGAGCAGAAGCATCACGCCCATCTTGCAATCCAACCGGCTCATCAAGGTTCAACCCTGTGGTCAAATCATCCAATCCACTATCAAAATCGTCGAGAGTCTCATCATCCAGATTAAGCTCATGATCTTTCATATTCCCACTGATCATGGAATCATCCTTTTCTCCAGGCTCGAGTTCATCACCACTGCCGTTTGGCGAGAGTTCATCAAAAGACAACAACTCGTCACCTATTTCAGCAACATTATCATCCAGAGAGAACTCATCCACAGGTGACACATCGTCAAGCCCATCACCAAAGGGCAAACCCGCTTCACTGATTGATGGCCCCTCATCCTCTAAAACATCAAGTACGTCACCATTCGCTCTCATCGCACTGTCTTCCATAGAAGGCATATTGAGACTCGTGGCCAGATCCTCATCACTCAGATCAAACGAAAATTCATCACCAACATCAGGAGAAGGCTTTTCAAATCCAAACTCATCAGCCGCAACGGCACCACTTAGCGCCGCTGCAACAGCAACTCCGCCAGTCACTAAAGGCGCACCACGAACCTCAGCAAAGAGCGGATGCTCAGGAGATATTTCACGCCCCATCTCCACGGCCTGCATCCACAACTCATCTTCCTGACCGGCGAGCGAGGCATACAATGCTTCTGCCTGAGCCTCAAAGGCGTCTTTATCTTTAGTGGTAAAGTAAATTTCAAGAAGCTTTAATTTTAGTTCGCCACGATCACTATCATTACGAATCGCCTCCTTCAGCAGAGTCTCGGCCTGCTCATAGCGGCGATAGGCAAGGTAGACATCAGCCTCAGCGATGGGGTCAATTTCACTCTCCTCCGTCTGGATCGCGCCTATACTGGATACCTCACCAAAACCACTGCCAACAGCCTCGTCGATCACCTCACCAAAATTTTCTTCAGCAACAGGCTTCGAGGCAGCGACCACCATGGTGGCCTTGGGGACGTGCTCATTAGCCATGGGTAGCACTGCACTTGCCAAGCCATCAATCTCTTCCAGCTCAGCCCGTTGGCGACGGCGACGCATAATTGCCACCGCAAGCAATAGCAATAAAGGACCTCCTGTGGCAGCCCCCAAAAGAATGGGATCCGCCATAATTGTATCAACTAGACTGGCTTCTGCAGCAATCTCGGCCTGGACAGCCACAGTCGACAACGGCTTAGCATTCGCTGCCGCCTCATCCGTCATGGGTATTACATTAGGCTCGGCAATTCCAGCTACTTGTTCTCCCGCTCCAATCGCAGGGTCAACCGTAGATTGTTGATTAGGGACATCTAACCCCGATTCACCTAACCCGGCCTGTAGCGCACCCAAAGTATCTCCTTTGAGTGTCAATAAACGTTGAACCGCCTGTAACTGGCGCTCAAGATCTGTAAGACGTGCCTTTAGTTCCGAGTTTTCCTGTTTAGCAGCTTCGGCGGTCTCTAGCGCGATTGCCAACTGGCCTGTAACACCGGCCTTGCCTTGTGTAGATGAGCCCGTTCCCGACGGTTGCTTAGCCTCTTCTTCAGGGGAAAGCAGCTTCAAACGCGCACCACTCTCTATCACGGATGAAGACGCTGCTGGTGTAGATGAGGTAGGCGCAGAAGCGATCTGTTGACGATGATCAATGGTCGAAGACTTGTCCGCTGAGGCCTGCCACTCTTGATAATGGCGGTTAGTATCAGCCACTGCCTGGGAACCAGATACAGCGCTAATCACCGCCATGGAGGGCGCGCGCAGAATGTGGCCTGCTTTCAAATTGTTCACGTTGCCGTCGACAAACGCCTCAGGATTTTCCTTTAACAGTGCCATCATCATCTGCGGCACTGATACGGATTTATTCGGAAGCATATCGCGCGCCACGCTCCATAGGGTGTCTGTGCGCATAGTGGGGCCATAACTTCCTGCTGCAGCGGCCCGTGGAGCCGACGCTACAGCCGAGACGGCGGCTATCTTTTTATCACCACGGTCAATAGCAGCCGACTCTGTCTTGGCGGCCTGAACTGGCGCTATGGCCCCTCCGTCATCAAAGACGGGTGGATCAAGTAAGAGCGTATATTCACGCAGCAATTGGCCGTTGGACCAATTGGCCATAAGAATCAAATCAAGGAATGGCTCGCGTATCGGAGCATCTGAAACGATGCGGATGTATGGGGCACCCGCACCTTGGGTAATCACTTCAAAACGGAGATCACGCAAGCTCGGCGTAGGTTCAATCCCCATCCGGGCAAAAGCCTCTTTTGAGGCAAGCGTCACCTTTAATGCGCTAAGTTCGGCAGCCGTAACAGTGAGCAGTTTGATCCGCGCTTTCAGGGGTTCATTTAGAGCCGAGCGAACCTCTATCTCCCCCATACCCAAGGCATGCACCGCGACTGAGGGTGCCATCATGCACACCCCTAAAGCCACCGCTAGCCGACGTTTTTTAAATCCCTTAAACAATGTCTAGCCTCGCATTAGATCCCAACAATTAATAATCTGCCTTGAATATTATTAGCGGCACTGCTTGGAAACTTATAAGTTTTTCAAACAATCCTGCAACATCTTGATTGTTTGGCCATATCCTTGGCGAAAAATCATTATAAAACGTCCGTCAATTATTGTTACAAATATTTTTTATCAACATTTCAGCAATTTGAATACTATTCAACGCAGCGCCTTTGCGAATGTTATCGGCGACCACCCACAAATCTAAACCCCTTGTGCTACTCACATCTTTACGTATTCGCCCAACCAGTATCGCATCTTTTCCAATGGCATCAGCGACTGGAGTAGGGTAGCCCCCTTCCTCCAATTCATCCATAACTTCAATGCCAGGTGCCGCTTGTAACAGGCTTCTAGCGGCCTCCGCACCCAGCTCACCTTCCAGATCAATATGAACTACCATCGCATGACCATGAAAAACGGGAACACGCACCGCTGTTACGTTAATTCTCAGCGACTCATCATCCAGCAGCTTCTGTGTCTCCCAACGTATTTTCATCTCTTCACCGGTCGATCCGTCATCAAAGAAACTACCAATTTGTGGGATCAGATTGAAGGCGATCTGTGCCGGGAAGACCTTGTGTTCAATCGGCTTTAGATTAAACATGGCAGCCGCCTGTCCAGCCAACTCCTCAACCCCTTTTTGACCGCAACCGGAGGCTGCCTGTAGGGTGACCACATTGACACGTTCGACACCCACCGCTGTCTGAAGCGGCTTCAGTACTGTCGCCAACATCAAGGCGCAAGTACTGGGATTGGAGATAATCTGCGGCTGGCGATAACCATTCAGGCTCTCACAATTGACCTCAGGCACCACCAGCGGCACGTCGTCCTCTAGGCGAAATGCCGGGCTATCATCGATGACAATGCACCCAGCGGCCGTAGCCCGCTGCGCATACTCCTCGGCGACATCTTCATCATCACAGAAAAAAGCAAATTCCACCTTGGAAAAATCAAAGTTATCCAGCTGCTCAACTTTGACCGCCTTATCTCTGAAAGTAACACGCCCACCCCCTTCTTCCGAGGCGGCGAAGATCTGCCCGACTGGAAAGTTACGCTCTTCCAGTAGATTCAATAACGACTCTCCCACCATGGTGGAGGGACCAACGACGACTACGTTATACATTTTATCCATGTGTTACCGATTACGCCTCCAGCAAGATGCGCAGCATGCGACGCAACGGCTCAGCCGCGCCCCACAACAATTGATCACCTACTGTGAATGCAGAGAGATACTGAGGGCCCATATTGAGTTTGCGCATGCGGCCGACGGGCACTGTCAACGTGCCGGTAACTGCTGCCGGGGTCAGCTCGCGCAGGGTGATATCACGATCATTGGGTACCACTTTAACCCAATCATTATGCGAGGCGATGATTGAATGGATTTCATCCAGCGGCACATCTCTGGTCATCTTGATGGTCAGCGCCTGACTGTGACAGCGCATGGCGCCAATACGCACGCAGAGACCATCGATCGGAATCTGCTTGTCGCTACGACCCAGGATTTTATTGCATTCAACCTGAGCCTTCCACTCCTCTTTACTCTGGCCGGATTCCAATGGCACATCGATCCAGGGAATCAACGAACCCGCCAGTGGCACCGGCCAGGCATCCAGCGGATAGTCACTGGAGCGGATAAAGTCAGCCGTTTTCTTGTCGATTTCCAATATCGCCGAGGCGGGATCATCCAGCAGTGATTTCACGTTGGCGTTAACCGCTCCCATCTGCTGAATCAACTCACGCATGTTGCGAGCACCCGCGCCCGAGGCAGCCTGATAGGTCATTGGGCTGATCCACTCGATCAGCCCGGCTTCGAACAGACCACCCATCGCCATCAGCATCAGACTAACGGTGCAGTTGCCACCGACATAGGTCTTAACACCCTTGGCGACACCCGCCTCGATCACGCCCTTGTTCACTGGATCAAGAACGATAATTGCGTCATCTTTCATGCGCAATGCCGAGGCGGCATCGATCCAGTAACCATTCCAGCCTGCCGCACGCAACGGCCCGTAAATCTCTTTGGTGTAGTCGCCACCCTGGCAGGAGATAATCACATCCATCGCCTTCAGCTCATCAATGCTATTAGCATCCTTGAGTGACGGCACCGCCTTGCCAATATCGGGGCCGGGCTTGCCCGGCTGCGAAGTGGTAAAAAATACCGGATCGATAAGAGCAAAATCGTTCTCTTCACGCATGCGCTGCATCAGCACCGAACCGACCATGCCGCGCCAACCGATCAAACCTACTTTTTTCATTGCATTCATCCCTTAAGAGCGTTGTTGACTACAGTGCGGCAACTACTGCATCACCCATCTCAGAGCAGCCTACGCGGCGCATCCCTTCGCTAAAGATATCACCGGTACGATACCCCTGTTGCAACACTTTGCGCACGGCGTCATCGACGCGCTGAGCGGCAACCTCATCACCAAAAGTATAACGTAGCATCATGGCGACAGAGAGGATGGTGGCCAACGGGTTGGCTATATTTTTTCCGGCGATGTCGGGAGCAGAGCCGTGGATCGGCTCGTACATACCTTTGTTGTTTTGATCCAGCGAGGCAGAGGGCAGCATGCCGATGGAGCCAGTCAGCATCGATGCGGCATCGGAGAGGATATCGCCAAAGATATTGCCGGTGACGATCACATCAAACTGCTTCGGCGCCCGCACCAGCTGCATGGCGGCATTATCCACATACATGTGGCTCAGCTCCACCTCGGGGTACTCTTTGCTTACCTCGATCACCACCTCTTTCCAGAGTTCGCTGCACTCCAGCACATTGGCCTTCTCGACCGAGCAGAGTTTTTTGCCACGCTTCATGGCGATATCAAAGGCGACGTGGGCAACCCGGCGCACCTCGGATTCAGAGTAGAGCATGGTGTTGAAACCAACACGCTCACCGTTGCGCACCTCAATGCCACGTGGCTGACCGAAGTAAACATCGCCCGTCAGCTCACGCACGATCATGATGTCGAGACCAGAAACCACCTCTGGACGCAGAGTTGAAGCATCCGCCAGCTCTGGATAGAGGATTGCCGGACGCAGATTGGCGAAGAGGTTCAGCTCTTTGCGGATCCGCAGCAGACCACGCTCCGGACGCAATGGCCGATCGAGTTTGTCGTACTGCGGACCACCAACAGCGCCGAGCAGAATGGCGTCGGCCCCCTTGGCCAGCTTAAGCGTGGAGTCGGGCAGCGGATCACCTTCGGCGTCGTAACCAGCGCCGCCGATATTGCCGTACACCAGTTCGATCTTCAGGCCATGCCTGGCCTTCAGTGCATCCAGAACCTTCACCGCCTCGCAGACGATCTCAGGGCCAATACCATCACCGGGCAATACCGCAATTTTCTTTGTCATGACGTTATCTCAAAAATCAAAATTTAAATGTGACACAAAGCCATCAATTAAACAGCCAGGGGGCACTCACCCGACGCTTATCCTCGTAGGCCCTGATCTCGTCCACCTGCTGCAAGGTTAGGCCGATATCATCCAGGCCGTTCAGCAGGCAGTGTTTGCGGAAGGCATCCACCTCAAAG
>JAYUTP010000074.1:0-3822 GCA_043755075.1 Tenderia sp. (SeqCode) | reverse complement strand
TTCCGCCGTAGTACCACCCCCCACATCAAGGAAATTGGCAGGGAAGCCACCGTGCAGTTTGATTAAATCCATGGTCGCCATCGCCAAACCCGCGCCATTGACCATGCAGCCAATCTCGCCATCGAGCGTCACGTAATTGAGGCCATGTTTTTCAGCCTCATGCTCAGTCGGATCTTCCTGCGAGGCATCCTGCATCTCCGCCACCACTTTTTGACGATAGAGCGCGCTGCCATCGATGCCAACCTTAGCATCCAGCGCCAGCAACTCGCCGGCCTGGGTGATCACCAGTGGGTTGATCTCCACCATGCTGGCGTCTTTTTCGGTAAACATTTTGTAGAGCGACATGAGCAGCTTGGTCATCTGCCCGGCCAATTCGGCGGGCAAGCCGATGCCGAAACTGATCTGACGACATTGATACGGCATCAGGCCAACAGCAGGATCGACAATCACCTTGATCAACGCCTCGGGCTGATTGGCGGCCACCTCTTCGATATCCATGCCGCCCATGGCGGAGGCCATCAACACAATGCGTTCGCTAGCACGATCTACCAGCAGGCTAACGTACAACTCTTTGTCGATATCACAGAGTGACTCGATCAACACCGTATTAATAGGTAACCCCTTGGCATCGGTCTGGTGCGTTACCAGTCTCGATCCCAAGTATTTGCTAGCTGTCGTCTTCAGCTCATCGATGCTTTTGACCAGCTTTACACCACCGGCCTTGCCTCTGCCACCCGCGTGAACTTGGGCCTTGATCACCCAACCCGCACCACCCAATGTTTTAGCAGCAGATTCAGCTTCGTCCACAGACTTGGCAGCAATGCCTTTGAGTATGGGCACGCCGTATTGAGAGAAGAGCTGTTTTGCTTGGTATTCGTGAAGATTCATGGTGATTCCTTCGCCTGATCTGTGACTGGTGCCCGCTGTGTGGGTAACAACACTATCGACCGCCGCTAGCAGAGCCTTACTTTTAATTGTTAACCCGCCAGCCCCTAGCAGGGTGGCGGGTTTAAGGTGCAAGGGTAGCGCTTAAAAAGGAATGTCGTCGTCGAAATCATCGAAGCCGTTATTGCTAGGCGCGTTCTTGGCCGGTTGGGCCGGTGCCTGCTGGCGTGATGACTGTGGCCGCGATTGTGATGGGGCATCCTGTGACCCGCCACCGTAATCAGAGCTGCCACCGAAGTCGGAGCCACCGCCAGCACCACCACGGCTACCCAGCATCTGCATCTCATTGGCAACGATCTCAGTGGTGTACTTGTCCTGGCCGTCCTTGTCCTGCCACTTACGTGTCTGCAATTTGCCCTCAAGATAGACCTGCGACCCCTTCTTCAAGTACTCACCGGCGATCTCGCCGAGACGACCAAACATCACCACACGGTGCCACTCAGTCTGCTCTTTCTGCTCGCCCGTCGCCTTATCCTTCCAGCTTTCGGAGGTGGCGATGGTCAGATTAGCCACCGCGCCGCCGCTCGGCATGTAACGCACTTCCGGGTCCTTGCCCAGATTACCAACGATGATGACCTTATTAATGCCTCGCGCCATGGAAAACTCCTGAACTTTACTGTGGTTGGATGCCCGGGCGGCCACCGCACCGGGAGTAAACTAAAGTTGGCATGATCCCATTTTTCCGCCGGATTTTCCATCATATTGACAACCTCAGGGGGGCAATAGTAGGCATGATCCGTTTAAGTTTCCAACAGCAAGCAACACTACAACGACTCAGCCCTATGCCTTTGCACCCAGCGCCTTGGCCCGCTGCAAACACGCCTCCGCCTCGCGATTGATGCGTGATGGATTCCAGTCGGCATCGGCCTCCGCCCACCCCTGCATGTGGCGCAACGCCAGCTCGGCCATCGCCGCCATGTAGTCAGCACGATCATTGAGCGCGGGGATGTAGTGGTAAACCTCACCGCCCGCGCCTAGGAAGCGGTCGCGGTTTTCAACAGCGATCTCTTCAAGGGTTTCCAGACAGTCCGCCGTGAAGGCGGGACAGACGATGGTGATTTTTTTGATCCCCTCTTTGGGCAGCTGCTCCAGTACTTTATCGGTGTAAGGCTTGAGCCACTCTTCGCGACCAACACGTGACTGGAAAGTGACTTGCCACTGATCGTCGCTTAACCCCAACTTTTCGGCAGCAAGACGGGCGACCTTATGGCACTGGCAAAAATAGGGATCGCCATTGAGCAGGTAACGCTTTGGTATGCCATGAAAGGAGAAAATCAAGCGCTGCTGCTGGCCCTCTTTTTCAAACCCTTCGCGGATGCTGTTGACGAGTGCATCGATGTAACGCTCATCATCGTGGAAGTGGTTAATAAGGCGCAACTCCGGCACCCGACGCCAGGTTTTAAGCTCATCGAATACCGCATCAAAGATCGAGGCGGTGGTGGTGCCTGAATATTGCGGATACATCGGCAGTATCAAAATGCGTTGGGCATTGGCCTGGCGCAGTCGCGCCAGCGCCGCCGGAATGGAGGGGTTGCCATAACGCATTGCCAACTCGACCTTAACCGGCCCAGCCATGCGCGCCTCCAGCAGTTGTTGCAGTGCGGCGGCCTGGAGTTTTGAGATATTGATGAGTGGTGAACCCGTTTCGGTCCAGACCGATTGATAGGCGTGGGCAGAGCGTTTGGGACGAAAACGCAAAATGACACCATGTAAAATCAGCCACCAGAGCGGCCGTGACATCTCAATGATGCGCGGGTCCCATAAAAATTCGGCCAGATAACGCCGTACCGCTTCAGTGGTTGGCGCATCAGGTGAGCCAAGATTGCAGAGCAACACGCCAGTGCACTCGGTGGAATTGTGGTTGAAATCAGGGGTGTTTTGATAGCTGCTCATGTGATCCATCTTGCATCTGACTTAGGTGGGCGTCAGTATAACCAACTCATCTGCATGATGGACAATGAAAAAAGGCGGCACGATAATCGTGCCGCGCTTTTATAGACGGGGATAATCGAGAAAAAACTACTGCATTACCAGTTCGAATTGAGAGCCTTTATCCCAGTCGAGTACGCCGGTCTTAACGATATCATCAAAAATATTGCCACCCAGCTGTTCCTCCATGGACTCCGGCACCTCAAGCAGTTCGGGACGGTTGTGCACAATGTCAAGAAACTGTGCCACCAATGATGGATCAAGCCACCCCTCGGCTGCCTCTGATGCCATAATGTTCACCACTTCATCACGCGGCAGCGCCTTTTTGTAAGAGCGCTCACTAATCAAGGCGTCATAGATATCGACGATCTGGAAGATACGCGCCAACAGTGGAATCGCTTCGCCCTTGAGACCATGGGGATAACCACTGCCATCCCAACGTTCATGGTGAGACTGAATGATCGGCACGGTTAACACCACGCTTTTGAGCCCAGCACAGAGACGTGCGCCGATGGTGGTATGCTGACGCATCACCGTCCACTCCGCCTCTGTCAACGCACCCCGCTTCAGCAAGATGCTATCTGGGATACCTAGCTTGCCAAGGTCATGCAGCACACCACCGCGATAGAGGGCGAGCTGCTCCTCTTCCGATAGCCCCAGCTCACGACCAAACACCACTGCGGTGTGCGACAGTCGTGCACAATGATTGCCCGTATGAAGATCCTTGGCCTCGACCATGCGCGCCAGGGCAAAGAGCATGGACTCGGCGCTGTCGAGTTGATCTGTCAGGCGTTTATGGTTGGCTGCCGCTAGGACACGAGCACGTAATTCATCATTGCGGTAGGGCTTGCGAATAAAGTCATTGGCACCAGCCTCAAGACTACTCGAGAGTTCGTTCATCTCGTTACTGGCAGTCACCATGATGATCTGCAAAAAATGGTCGCCCAG
>JAYUTP010000073.1:0-13221 GCA_043755075.1 Tenderia sp. (SeqCode) | reverse complement strand
AAAAAGAAAATCCCTCTCCAGCGCCTGGCTGAGGAACAGTTCATCATACGGGAAGCGGGATCAGGGACAAGAATGGCGACAGAGCGGCTGTTTGAACAGTATGGAATCCCGATTCGCGCGCGGCTTGGCAATACCGACGCCAGTGGCATGCCGCACCTATTTTCAGCCGGGCGGGAAGGCGCGGCCTGATTCTGATTCCCTTTCGAAGGTGAAACAATATAGTGACGAGCGAGCGACGAAGCCAACGTCAACGCAGCGTCACCGATGAAATGGGGCTGGAGTCAGGTGCTAATGTTTCACCCACATGGCATCCGAAACCAGGCATACGCCACCGAAGCGTTTGAGTATCGGACGTACGATTTCCACGATGCGTAGCGCCTCGTCCTCGGAACAGGCAATTAAAATATAGCTGTTGGTCAGTTCACCTGAGAGACCGTCCCCGGTTCTGTCGCCGCGCCCGCCGCTGCCGACAGCTTCTTTGATGACGGTATAGCCAACGGCAATGCCTCTTTTTTGAATCAGCTCCAGCAACCTCGGCAATTCCAAATACTCAATGATGATTTCAACTTTCTTTACCGCTTGCATGGTCTAGTTTCCCAAGTAATTGATGATTTCAAAGTATAACGGTATGCCGATCACAAGGTTGAATGGGAAAGTTACCGCTAGGGCCATGGTTAAATATAGAGACGGGTTCGCTTCCGGTATTGCGTATCTGACCACTGCCGGAACCACAATGTAGGATGCGCTTGCGGACAGCACGGCAAGCATAAAGGTGTCGCCCACGGACAACCCAAACAGCTTTGCTAGGAAAATCGCAACCGTGGCGTTCACTGTTGGCATTATCAGCCCAAATGCCACCAAAAACACGCCCGCCTTACGCATCTCCGGCAGCCGTCGGCCCACCATCAAGCCCATGTCGAGCAAGAAAAGCGCGAGCATGCCCCTGAAAATATCGTTTGTGAACGGTTTCATGACGGTGGCCCCCTCTGTGCCGACGAGGTAGCCGATCAGCATGCTGCCTAGGAGCAATAGCTGTGCGCCGTCGGTGAAAGCCTCATGCAGAACCTTTCCCATTGGCAGCACGGAATTGTTCTGCTCCTCGGCGCCAGCGGCGTTGCCGGCCAGTTTTTTCTCGCGCAGACGGATCATAGTCGCTAGCAGCACCGCCATAATGATGGCGGGTGATTCCATGATAACCATGGCTGCGGTCATGTATCCGCTGGGCTCGATGCCCTGGCGACTCAAAAAGCCGCTGGCGACGATGAAAGTGACCGCGCTCACTGACCCGTAGGTGCCCGCGATGGCGGCGGCGTCAAAGGCGCTCACCTTTTTGCTTTGGCGCAGAATGAAGTAGCTGTAGATGGGGACTAGTGCTGCCATGAGGAGCGCCGCCGCCAAGGCGTACAATACCTCGGGGCCGAACCCACTTTTACTCACGGCGACGCCGCCCTTGATACCAATTGCCATCAGTAAATACAGGGACAGAAATTTGGCGATGGCCGGTGGTATTTCCAGATTCGACCTCACCAATACGGCGAACATTCCGAAAAAGAAAAATAAAATGGCCGGATCCAATAAGTTGCCTAGTAAACCAAGTTCCATCGCACACGCTCCTGAAATTTATGAATTAAACAGCGTCTTAATTATGGGGATATGTCATTGGATCGCGTTTCTATCCCGACGAACTGTATTGAAAGAAGTATGCCCCGCAGTAAACGATAAAAATATTCACAATTTCTGATAATTACCATCTGATATTTCTATTGTTATTTATATAATTTAAATCAATAAGTTATGGCATATATCGTTGGCATATGGTGCCGATCGAGGTGATTATGGGGCTAGGATGGGAAGTTGAAAGGCTTACCTCTGCCGCTTTTAAAGATGATCCATATCCTGGATGTAGGTGTACATCGAAGAATAGGCACCTGCCTGGATAGGGCATCGGCGTTCGCCGAAATACCGGGACGTGGATGTTTGCTATGGCTTAGATAACTGCCCCCCATGCAATGTAAGGTAACGTGGATTACAACACTATCAACTTCACCATTAACCCCGTCGCTGCACAGGCGGCGATTACTTCGATAACGCCGCGTTTGAATTTGAAGAGTGCCACGGCCGCGGCGAGTGCAATCAGTGCCGAGGGCCAATCGAATGTGCCGCTAAACCCTTCGGGCCAGAGCACGTGGTAGCCGAAGAAGAGGGCGAGGTTGAGGATAACGCCGACCACGGCGGCGGTGATGGCGGTCAGCGGCGCGGTGAACTTCAGGTTATTGTGGGTTGATTCCACCAGTGGCCCGCCAGCGAGGATGAAGATGAAGGAGGGTAGAAAGGTGAACCAGGTCACCACGGTGGCGGCGACCGCCCCGGCCATGAACAGTGCATTGGGGCCGAAAAGTGTCTGGCCGTAGCCACCGATGAAGCCGACAAAGGCCACCACCATGATCAGCGGCCCTGGCGTGGTTTCGCCCAGCGCCAGGCCGTCGATCATCTGTGTGGCGGTGAGCCAGCCGTAGTGGTCGACCGCGCCTTGATAGACGTAGGGCAACACCGCGTAAGCGCCGCCGAAGGTGAGCAGCGCCGCTTTGGTGAAGAACCAGCCCATCTGCGTCAGGGTATCGTCCCAGCCGCGGATCAACAATAGCAGCGCCATCGGGATCAGCCACAACAGAGCGCCGATCACAGCAATGCCCAGCAGTCGCCGCCAGCGGAAGCGTGTGTGTTCAGGCCTGGGGGTGTCGTCGTCGATCAGCGCCGGACCGTAGTGTTTATTTGCCGCACCGTGGCCGCCGCCAACTTTGAATTTATCAGGGCTGACGCGCCCGCCGATATAACCAATCAATGCCGCCGCAGCGACGATGGCAGGGAACGGCACGTTGAGGGCGAAAATGGCGACGAAGGAGGCCGCGGCGATACCCCAGAGCAGACTGTTTTTGAGTGTGCGCGAGCCGATGCGGTGCGCCGCATAGACGATGATGGCAGTGACGGCGGGTTTGATGCCATAGAAAAGTCCGGCCACCAGCGGCACGTCACCGAAGGAGATGTAGATCCAGGAGAGGGCGATTAGAATGAAGAGCGATGGCAAGACGAACAGAACGCCAGCGACAATGCCACCCCAGTTCTTGTGCATCAGCCAGCCGATGTAGGTGGCGAGCTGCTGCGCCTCGGGGCCGGGCAGCATCATGCAGTAGTTGAGTGCGTGCAGGAAACGTTTTTCGCTGATCCAGCGGCGGCGCTCGACCAGTTCGCTGTGCATGATAGCGATCTGTCCGGCCGGACCGCCGAAGCTGATGAAACCGAGTTTAAGCCAGAAACAAAAGGCGTTCCAAAAGCTGACGCTGGGAGGCATTACGGACTCTGCCGCAGTGAGTGTTTCGGGTGCTTTCATGATGGTGAGGACTTCCATAGTGTTGCAGTGGCGCGGCGCAATATTCCCACTGCTGCAAATGAAACGCAATGCAATGCAATGCCAGATGTGGGCAGTATAACCCCCGGATTCCACAGCTCTATTTGGGCTGTTTAACGCCATATTCAGGCCTGCGTCAACCTCTCTACCGCTATCTCCCCCCGCCTGGATTTCTGCAATTCGCCTGAGGTTGTCATGGGCGGCTCATCTACAAACCAGACGTGTCTGCTATCAATACGAGGATTATGGTGCGCGCTATATCTATATAATATTAGGAATACATGAAATTCTTGCTCCTGTTGCGTTGTGATTACGTGGCGAAAAATTTAGTAATTTTCGGTTAAAGTATTTTTAGTCTCTGCCGATTGTGACTTCTCGTTGAAACCTAATTAATTAAGTGAAAGGGGAATGTTATGTCTGGCGATAGCTATTTTCGACACAGGGTCATCATGGAAGTGGGAACCAAAAAGCATACTGCTAAAGATAAGCAGATAGATAATTTTAAGGACGATCACGAGCTGTTGGATTACCTGCGGGAACAGGAAAAATTGGATTTGAAAGAAGATATGCTGCGAAATTCTAAAATTCGTGGTTCCAGTGATTAAAGATTTTGTAGTTAAGCTATCGACTGCTGTTAGTTTTAATGATGGGCGCATCAACCCTTTGGTTGAGTGCCCATCTCGGTTGTTTATTTCTAGTACTCCTTTTGTAAAATAGGGTTTCCTCATTACTCTCCGCTGATCTATCATCAAAATCAAAGTGAATCGCTCTGTAGTGTGCGCCTCGCACGGATTGCCTTTGCATTCTCAAGCTCACATTTGGTGTATTCTGGTGAGGCTGGGCATACACGCAATGAATAATGGTTTTACCCCCACCTCAATATTGCAAGGAGACTCACATGGCAGACGAAATTCGTAAGGAAGTGGATGCGCTTAAGAGTGATATCGCTCAGTTGCGCAAGGATATTGCGGGCCTGACTAGTGCGGTCAAGGATGCCGCTGCCGACAAGGTGGACGATGCCAAGATCCAAGCGCGAAAGAAAGTGAACGGGGCGTGGGATGATCTTGAGCGCAAACTTGATGATGTGCTAGGGCAAGGGCGCGAGACTTTTCGCGGTGTCGAGCAGAAGATTGGTGAGCATCCGACGGGCAGTGTCTTAACTGCCTTTGGTGTTGGGTTTCTCATCGCCAAATTGATCGATATGGGGAGCCGTCGCTGAACAGCATCGCTGAACTGGTGATTGCTGTAGCCGATCTGCTGGAGGCGGAAGGCCGGGCGTTGCGTCAGGCCACCTTCCGTACGGGGGTGGGGTTGGTTTGTCTGGTGATGGCAGGAGTTCTATTGCTGGGGGGTGTACTGTTTTGCCTCTGGGCTGCTTATTACTGGCTTTCCGTGGCGTTTAGCCCGACGCTTGCCAAGATGCTGGTTGGATTGGTAATGATGGCGATTGCAGGGGGCTTTGCATGGACCGCGATTCGCCTCAGTCGCTGACTGCCCCGTTGAGCACGGCCGAGGCCAAGGCCCGCCTGCGGCTGGCGGCGCAGAATGTCACTTTCGGTGCATTGATAGGTAAACAGACTTGGCCGCTGATGGCAGTGGCGGTCGCGGGTGGTTTTGTGGCGGCGCGGTTGCGGTTGCCAGCCGCGTTGGGTTCGATTGTGATCCAGCGTTTTGCGCCTATCCTGCTGAGTGTTCTGTTAGGCAAAAAGCGCACTCAACCAGACAGCCCTGACGATTCATCTGAATCATCCTTAAAGTCCAAATAGATTAAACCGATGTTATGAATGACACATTCGAATGTGTTGCTGATGAGTGACTGTATGCAAACCTCTCAACAAGATGTGATCATCATAGGTGGCGGTGTTTCGGGTACGGCACTGCTCTACATGTTGTCCCGTTATACCGATCTCAAAAACATCACCCTGCTGGAAAAATATTCGACGCTGGCCTCGGTCAATTCCCATGGCCGCAATAATAGCCAGACCTTACATTGTGGCGATATCGAAACCAACTACTCGCTGGAAAAGGCGATCCAGGTCAAGGCCTCTGCCGCGATGGTGGAGAACTACGCCATTCAGCATCCTCATCGTGACCGGCTGTTGCAGCGCTATTCAAAAATGGTACTGGGGGTTGGTGCCCAGGAGTGCGAGGGGTTGGCGGAGCGCTTTGAGAAGTTTCGCCCGCATTTTCCCACTTTGGAACTCTTTGATGGCAAGGCGATCAGTGAGCTGGAACCTAGTGTCACTCGTGGCCGACAGGAGCAGATTCTGGCGTTGGGAATTAAAAACGAATACAGTGCCGCCAACTTTCAGCTGCTGTCGCAGTCGTTTGCTGAGGATGCGGAGCAGGTGGCAGGCAAATCTGTTTCAGTGCGGCTCAATACCCAGGTCAAACAGATTGAGAGCAATGGCAACGGTTTTGAAGTGATGACCGATCAAGGGCGGTTGAGCGCCCGCTTTGTAGTCGTCTCTGCGGGTGGCCACAGCCTGCTCTTTGCCCAGCGCATGGGCTATGGCCTGGAGTACGCCTGTTTGCCGATCGCCGGGAGTTTCTACTACACCCCGAGCATTCTCAACGGCAAGGTCTATACGGTGCAAAACGACAAGCTCCCCTTTGCCGCCATTCATGGCGATCCTGATATTCTCGTCCCCGGCAAGACCCGCTTCGGCCCCACGGCGCTAATGCTGCCGATGCTGGAGCGTTATAACTATCGCACTATCCCCGAGTTCATGAAGGTATTCAGCCTGGATGGCCCGGTGCTGGCGGTGATGAAAGATCTCTTTATGGTCAAGGATATCCGCGACTACCTCTTCAAAAACATGCTCTTCGAGGTGCCGTTGGTGCGGCGCCGTCTGTTCCTTAAGGATGCGCGCAAGGTGGTACCGACCCTGCAACTGGAGGATCTGGAGTTCGCTAAACATGTGGGAGGAATTCGCCCGGTGATGATCGACAAAATCAACGGCAAGCTTCACATGGGCGAGGCCAAGATCGATCCTGGCAATGGCATTATCTTTAATATGACCCCATCACCGGGGGCCACCAGCTGCCTGCATAATGCCGAAAAGGATATGCATATTCTGTCGCAGCATCTTGGTTGCCAGATTGATGATGCGGCGCTGATACAGGACCTTAAAGCTCATTAACTTCCTTGGCCCTCTGACTGGCGGGGATTGAGCTCTACGTGCTTCGTAAAAATCACCAGATGTTCGTTAGGGCCGCAGGGCTGTCTTGAATCCTCACTCAAAAAACCTTATTTACTATGCTGATACTGTGGTGGGCCATGGCGTGATCGATCTAATTGAGTCGCCGCTCCACACGGCACGAGTCCTAGCATTTGGTTTGCAACTTTAGAAGGCGATGGCACTGAGCTATGCCGAGACTCCTATCAGTGATCTGGTCACCCATACTGGCTTTATCGTTAGCTTGGCGGTAAGTAGGCGCTCTTCAGTAAACCTCGCGGTTTGCGCCGCCAAATAAATAGGGGTGTTGAATATCGTTTAGGGGACGCTAATTAGGGGCAACCAATATCATTAACCCACGGGGGTGGTCTATGTGCGGAGAACTCTATTACCACAGGAAAGCGCAGTATGGCGCCAAAGATGAAGATCAGAACCGGCAGGAGGTGCTCGCCAGATTCGGTGATGACCGAGAGCTGTTGGCCTTTTTGCTGAAGCAGGAACGAATGTATGAGCAACGTTTGAAAGCGGCCATCGCATCTGACGAGAATGGTGTGGCACAGCGCTCAAATTCAGTCGTTCGGTAGTCACTCAGAGTTTCATTCAAGAGCCGTTCCCTGAGCGGCTCTCTTTATTTGGCGGCCGGAATGACTGGTCACTACTCCCCCCAAGCGGCTAGAATCCCCCCCTTTCAACAACCTTCAGGAAGAACCAGCCGCCATGCGTACATCCCAGATCCTGTTATCGACCCTGAGAGAGAACCCCGCCGATGCCGAAGTGATCAGCCACCAGCTGATGATGCGCGCGGGCATGATCCGCAAGTTGGCGGCAGGGCTTTACACCTGGTTGCCGATGGGGCTGCGGGTGTTGCGCAAGGTCGAGGCGATTGTGCGCGAGGAGATGAACCGCGTCGGCGCCCAGGAGCTGCTGATGCCCGCCGTTCAGCCCGCTGAGTTGTGGCAGGAGTCAGGTCGCTGGGAGCAGATGGGGGCGGAGATGCTGCGCTTCAAGGATCGTCACGAGCGCGGCTTCTGCTTCGGCCCGACCCACGAAGAGGTGATCACCGATCTGATCCGCAACGAGCTGCGCAGCTACAAACAGCTGCCCGCTACTTTCTACCAGATCCAGACCAAGTTCCGCGATGAGCGCCGCCCCCGTTTCGGCGTAATGCGCGCCCGCGAATTCCTGATGAAGGATGCCTACTCCTTCCATGTCGATGATGCCTCGTTGCAGCAGACCTACGACGCGATGTATCAAGCCTACAGCCGCATCTTCAGCCGCCTGGGGTTGAATTTCCGCGCCGTGCAGGCCGACACCGGCGCGATTGGTGGCAACGCCTCCCACGAATTCCATGTGCTGGCCGATTCCGGTGAAGATGATATCGCCTTCAGTAGCGACAGTGACTACGCCGCCAACGTTGAGCTGGCCGAAGCGGTCGCCCCCACCGGAGCCCGTGCAGCGGCGACTGCCGTCATGGCCACTGTTGATACCCCTAGACAGCACTCTATTGAGGAGGTTTGCGCCTTCCTCAACATCGACGCGCGCCAGACCGTCAAGACACTGCTGGTACAGGGTGCGGAGCCGGGCAGCGTTGTCGCACTGGTGCTGCGCGGCGACCATGAACTCAATGAAGTGAAGGCCGAGAAGCTGGCCCAGATCGCTGCGCCGATCACTTTTGTTACCCCGGAGCAGGTCAAGGCCGCCGCCGGTTGCGAGCCTGGCTCAGTGGGGCCAATCGGCTTGACTATCCCAGTGATTGTGGATCGCAGCGCCGCGCATCTGGCTGATTTCGTCTGTGGCGCCAACCAGAATGGCAAACACCTCAGCGGCGTCAATTGGGGCCGTGATCTGCCCGAGGGGATCGTCGTTGATATTCGCAAGGTTGTCGAGGGTGATGCCAGCCCTGATGGCAAAGGTACACTGATGATTAAGCGTGGCATTGAAGTGGGCCACATCTTCCAGCTCGGCCGCAAATATAGCGAAGCGATGAAAGCGAATGTGCAGGCCGAAGATGGCAAGTCCGTCGTCATGACCATGGGCTGCTACGGCATTGGTGTTTCGCGCGTGGTCGCCGCCGCCATCGAGCAGAATAACGACGCACAGGGCATCATCTGGCCAGCCGCTATCGCCCCTTTCCAGGTGGCACTGATCCCGCTCAACATGCATAAATCACAGCGCCTGCGCGAAGCAGCGGAAAAGCTATATGACGAGCTGATCGCCGCCGGACTTGAAGTGCTGTTTGATGATCGCAAAGAGCGCCCCGGCGTGATGTTCTCTGACATGGAGCTGATCGGAATTCCTCATCGGATTGTTTTCAGTGAGAAGGGCTTGGATAAGAGCGAGCTGGAGTACAAAGGACGCCGCGACAGCGAAAACCAGTTTATCCCGCTGGCGCAGATCGTCAGCTTCCTTAAGGAACGCATTGCCTAGGCGTGATTTTTGCCCTGTCATAATGAGATGGGCGAGGTGATGGCGGGCCAATTTTGCGTAAGATGTTGTCGGTTAAGCGGGGGGGAATGGCGACGAGCAGGGTGGGATGGGACAGAAGTGAGTTGAAAATAACGTCTAACAGGCCCATTGGCTCATTTTAGGATACAATATCGCCTCTCGAAGAGATACCCCCCCCTAAAACTACGGAGAAACATGTGGACCAAGCTGATTTGCAACTTCAACTGAAAGTATGGAAAGACCTTGCTATAGGCAAGCAAATATTGATGGGGGCTGCATGCGACGCCCTAAAAATTGATCCTGATGCTAGTGCGGAAGTACTTAAAGCGGCGTTAGACGCGGCCATCAAGCGTTCCATCGAAGCGGATGCTAATATTAATGATGCGCAAGAACACGCCCAAGTGGCAATCGATATCATGAATAAAAAAGTGGCTATCAGTGAACGGGCACGTACGCTCTCTGAAGCCGCTAAAGAAGCGGCCATTGCCGCACACCTGAAGATTGAGCAGACGATAGCCGAGCTGCGCGAAGCACAGGAAAAAGAGCTGAAAGCCATCAAGGCTCAGCTGGTTGAAAAAGATAAAACCATGAAGGCGATTAACAAGGCCTTGGCCGATACGCCGGAAAATGTGCTCAAAAAACTCAAAGTATTGAAAAAGCAGAAGGATGAAGAGGCTGATGAGCGCAAGCTGATCGCCAATGAAGCGGCCACTCTGCGTAAAGATAAGCGAGTTCAGGAGCAGCGCGTGATTACGCTGAAGGCTGTTGTCGAGCAGAGCGGTAAGCTGGTTGAGCAGCATCGCGATCTGCACAAGCAGTGTGAAACCTTGCACGAACAGCTCAAGGAGAAGGTGGGTGATGCTGAAACTATTCCTGCCGTTCCAGTGCTGGATGAAACCTTGCTTGAAGGTATTGAAAAAGCAGTTAAGAACGAAGAGAAGTAATAAGCCTCAACATCTACTTACACCCTTCACAATCTCCGCTTAAAGTGAATACATGCCTAGTAGGACGGTAACGTCTGCTAGCAAGCGTGGGCACTGAATTTTGGTGCCCATGCCGGTATTTATTTAATTGTCATGGCCAGATAGGAAATTTTCCTCTGCTGCCCAGTTAAGAAGTCTCCAAATCAAGATAGGCGCGAGTGGCTGCGTAGCTCTTCATGACGGGCGGATCAACACCCCTTTTTCGTCCATGAAAACACGTTACACGCTGACAAATCCTCTGGCCTGTCGATATCTCGATGGGTTTCCAGTTCACTCCAGCGCCAGTCTAACCGTTGGAGTCGTTCCCGGGTGGCGCTCAGTACGCTGCTGCTGCCCCAGACGATGTCGCTGAATATTTTGTCATCACAGCGGCTCAATCCGATCAGCACATAGCCGCCATCTTCAGCGGGATTCAGTACACAGTCATCACCATTTTTTAGCTTTTCAAGCGCGTTACGCAGATCGTTAACCGCGAGTGAGGGGCTGTCGGTGCCGATGAGCAGGGCGTAGGGCGATTGCTTGAGCGTTTTGCAAAGGGCATAGTTCATTCGTTCGCCGAGATCATTGCCACACTGCTGTTTGAGCGTTAGCGGGTAGTGTTGTAGCAGGTCATAAAAGAAGGGGTGGTCGGGTTCGTTAGCGCACCACAGCTCCACCGGGCAGAGGTTGGCTTGCGTGGCGGTATCGAGGGTGTGGCGGACCATTTTTTCGTGTAGGTCAGCGGCGCCTTGTGCGCCGAGCGCGGGGATTAAGCGTGTCTTGGCCTGGCCGGGGATAGGCGCTTTGGCGAAGACTAGGATGCGGGCTGCTGGAAATTCCATAATTTACCTTTGCTTATAAAGTGCGGCGAGTCGTTGTGGATCGATGCCGCAGAAGTAGGCTAGCCGCAGCCGCCACATCAACACCATGGTGCGAACAATGCCGTGGTTCTCCCAGCGGCGGCTGGAGGTGATCACCGCTGTTGTGATGCAAACGGGGTGACTCTGCGGTTTGAGTGAGCGGCTGAGGGCAATGTCCTCCATCAGGACAATCTCGGGGAAACCGCCAATCGCTTGGAACAGTCCCTGGCGGATGAAGAGCGCCTGATCGCCGGTGCAGATCCCCGTCAGTCGCGAACGCCAGTTCATCATGAATTCGATCACGCGCAGCAGTGGCTGTGCGCCGGAGAGGCGTACGTCAAAACGGCCCCAGGTTTTATTTTGCAGCGCCGTCTCGATCAATGCGGCGGCGTTATCGGGCAGTTGAGTATCGGCGTGGAGAAAGAGCAGAATATCGCCCGTCGCTAGGGTGGCGCCGCTGTTCATCTGTACTGCCCGACACTGCGTGGTAGTGACTAGATTATCAATCAGTGGTTGCGCCAGCGCCACCGTGGTGTCGTTGCTGCCACCATCGCTGATGATCACCTCGTGGCCCTGTTGTCGCAGCGCTTGCAGCGGCATGAGTGTGGCGACAATGTTGTCCGCCTCATTGAGGGTGGGGATGATGATGGAGAGTTTTATTACAACGCTCCGCCGCAGCTGCTCCCTTGCCCGGCGGTACAGCCGTAGCAGTGATCCTTTACCACAATGGACTTGCCTTGCAGGTTACTGCCGATGATGTCGCTGATATGGCTGCTCGGTTTGGGGGTGACAGGGGCGGGCAGCTTGAGCATCTGGTTGAAGTCGCAGTCGTAGATGTACCCTTGCCAGTCAATGCTGATCAGGTGACGACACATCACACTCGCCAGATTTTCACTCTTGAAGTTGTCGTGTAGCAACTGCATGTACTCTGCAAACTGCCCCTTGGAGATAAGCGTTGAACCAAAACGTTGAATTGGCATGTTGGTCAGGGTGTGCAGATTGCTGAAGACGATGCCGTGATCCTCCTGCAGGCGCTGACGATAGTCCGCCTCTAGCGCCTGCTGTGGTGGTGGCAGTGATGGGCCTTGCGGGTTGTACATAAGATTGAGGATTAGCTCTGTGCCATAGCCGAGGGCGTTGAGTTTTTTGAGTCCCGCCAGGCTGGCATCGAAGACCCCTTTGCCGCGCTGCTGATCGACATTCTCTTCCAGGTAACAAGGCAGTGACGCCACTACATCAACCTGATGCTCGGCGAGAAATTCGGCCAGATCCTCTTGTTGTGGTTCAAAGAGAATGGTGAGGTTGCAGCGGTCGATCACCTCGACGCCGAGCTTGCGCGCCTCGCGCACTAGATAACGGAAGTGGGGGTTGAGCTCCGGCGCGCCACCGGTAAGGTCGAGCCGTTTGGCCGTGGAGTTGCGCAGCAGTTGCAGCACCTGATCCACGGTTTCACGATTCATGTTCTCGCTGCGCTTGGGGCCGGCGTTGACGTGACAGTGTAGACACTGCTGGTTGCAGCGATAGCCGAGGTTGACCTGCAAGGTGTCGAGTGTGCCGCGTTTGATCGCTGGAAAGTTGGTCACTTCCAGTAGTGGCAGGGTGGCGTGCATTTTATTTCTCCTCAATCAGTCGGTCTTTTATCAGCCGATGCGATGCAGGTAGTCGTGGCGGTGATAGGAACCTTACGTCAACCTATCATTGAAATGGTTAAGGGGAGCATTACACCCCTTGTTCAGTCGTAATGTTTAGCGTTGCTCTTCTGCACCATAGATCGTGCGGCGTTCGGCGCGTTTGATGCGTAATAACCGCGATATTGCCATGATGCAGACTATGCAGCCAGCCACTGACATGCCGCTGTTGATGATGACAAGTGTGGTGTTGCCGCTGGGCAGTATCTGCATGGCGAAGATAAAACCGAGCGTCCAGAAGAACAGGCCGATACCAATGATAAAAACCTGGTTGGAGCCATCGATTTTAACGGTCTTATTCTGGGTTATGTTTTTTAGTGCTAGGGCGTGCAGTCCATCTTCACTCAGGTCGCCCGCTACGAGGATGTCGTCACCTTCTTTGAGCCGGTGTACCAAATCTGGATGGAGCGTGATTTTGGTCTCGCCGATCTGGCATTCGACAACGCCACGTTTACCCGTTTCAATAATTCCAGTGGCAATACCACGTCGTGTTTCTATGCTCATGTCGATCTTATTCCCTTGGCGTGTGCTATGGCTGCCGTTAGAAGACAGCAATGGTATTGATTAATTCAATCATCAGACTCTAGGGCATCTCTATAAATCCGCTGAAGCCACGATGGCCGCGTTGTAAATGGGCTCAAAATGCTCATGTACTACGTGTACACTGCGCTTTTTCGCCCA
>JAYUTP010000072.1:0-12707 GCA_043755075.1 Tenderia sp. (SeqCode) | reverse complement strand
GCTCAGCTTCGACCTGACGCTGGAGAACTGGCAGCGTCTCTTCGAGACCGACATCTATCTGCTGCTCTTTCTCAAGTCGATCGGTTACGCACTGCTCACCACCCTGCTCTGCATCCTGATGGGCTATCCGTTGGCGCTAATGATTGCCCGCAGCCCGAAGAAGCGTCGCAATCTGCTGTTGCTGCTGGTTATTCTGCCATTTTGGAGCAATTTTCTGGTGCGTATCTACGCCTGGATGATTATCTTCAGCCCCTCCGGCGTACTGACCAACATGATCAACAGTGTGCTTGGTTTTGTCGGCATGGCGCCCATTACCCTGATGTACAGCGCCACGGCAGTGATCATCACCCTGGTCTATGTGCATCTGCCTTTCATGGTGCTGCCGCTCTATGCCAATCTGGAGAAACACAACCCAGCACTGCTCGATGCTGCCCAAGACCTTGGCGCCAACGGCTGGCAGCGCTTCTGGAATGTCACCTGGCCGCTGTCGCTGCCGGGGGTCTATGCCGGCTCGATCCTCGTTTTCATTCCGGTGCTGGGCATGTTCGCGATCCCCGAACTGCTCGGCGGCACCGACGGCATCATGATCGCCAACGTCATCAAACAGCAGTTTGTCGAGTCACGCGATTGGCCCTTTGGCAGCGTCCTGTCGATGGTCATCACGGCGGTGGCGGTACTGGTGGTGTTGATCGGAGCTAAATTTGCGCAAAAGGGGGTGGCCCGTGCATAAGGTTTCTCTGCCGCTCAAACTGGCTGCCTTTGCGGTCTACGCCTTCCTCTACCTGCCGCTGGTGATTGTGGTGGTCTACTCCTTCAATGACTCGCGTCTCAACGCCGAGTGGGTCGGATTTACCTTTGACTGGTACGACAAGCTCTTCCATAACCAGGAGATGCTCAAGGCGGCGGGCAACTCGCTCATCATCGCCACCATCAGCGCCGCTATCGCCACCGTGCTGGGCACATTGGCAGGCATGGCGATGCACCAGTTTCGGCTGCGGCTGTTGCCAGGGCTGGTGATGGCCCCCATCGCCATGCCCGATATTCTGATGGGGGTGAGCCTGCTGCTCTTCTTCATCATGCTCAACATGACGTTGGGATTGGTGTCGATCGTGCTGGCGCACATCACCTTTAGCATTGGTTTTGTGGCGCTGTCGGTGCAGGCGCGCATGTCGGGCATTGACAAGAGCCTGACCGAGGCGGCGCGTGACCTGGGGGCGACACCGTGGATCTGTTTCCGCCGGATTACCCTACCACTGCTGGCCCCCGGCATCGTCGCCGGTGCGCTGATGGCCTTCACCCTCTCCATCGACGACTTTGTTATCACCTTCTTTGTCGCCGGGGTCGGCAGCTCAACGCTGCCGTTGCAGATCTACTCCATGGTGAAGACGGCGGTGACGCCCGAGGTGAACGCCATCTCCACCCTACTGATGCTGTCGACGCTGGTTTTGATTACACTGGCAACCAAGTTGTCACCCAGTGCGCTGCGTAGCAACTAACAGATTTGAACATTCAATCGAGAGGAATCACTCCATGAAAAAACTTCTGGCTTCAATGCTGTTGATAGGGGCGTCGCAGCTGACGATGGCCGCAGGCGAGCAGCTCCATCTTTTCAACTGGAACGACTACATCTCTGAAGAGACCGTGGCGGCATTTGAAAAGTCATGCAATTGCCAAGTGGTGCAGGACTACTACTCCAGCACCGAGGAGATGATGGCCAAACTGCAGGCCGGTGCCAGTGGTTACGACGTGGTAATTCCCACCCAGAATGCGGTACAGGCGCTGATCAAACAGGGAACACTAGAGCCGCTCGACAAGAAGGCGCTGCCCAATTTCAAGAATCAGACCACGTTATTCCTCAGCCGCAGCTACGATCCCGGCAACGCCTACTCAGTCCCCTACGCCTTCACCACCACCCTGATCGGCTACAACGAGAAGCGCCTAGCGGCGGCTGGCATCACGGCGGATGACTGGTCGGTGATCTTCGATCCCAAGATTTTGGCGAAGATTCGCGGCAAGGTGACGGTAATGGATGATGCCGAGGAGCTATTTGGCGCAGCGCTGAAATACCTCGGTTACTCCATCAATGACCGCGACGAAAAACACCTGCGCGAGGCGCAAAAGCTAATCATGGCCGCCAAGCCTTACTGGGCCGCCTTCAATTCATCGAGCTATATCAAGGAGTTGACCGTCGGCAACATCTGGGTGGCGCACGGTTACTCCAGCGACATGGTGCAGGCGCGTGCCGATGCCAAGGCCGCCGGGCGTGATTTCAACGTCAATTTCGTGCTGCCCAAACAGGGTGCAGTGCTAGCGCTGGATAACATGGTCATTCCCAAATCGGCCAAGCACAAAAAGCTGGCCCATCAGTTCATCGACTTCATGATGGATGGCAAGAACGCCGCCGGTCTCACCAATGACATCGGCGCGGGCAATCCCAATGCCGCTGCGGCGGCCTTCATCAAACCGGAGATCAAGAAACTGACCGCGATCTTCCCGGATAAGGCCGCCATGGCCACGATGGAGACGCTGGAAGCGAGCTCGGCTAAGGATCGCCGTCTGCTCAACAAACTCTGGACCGAGATCAAAATAAAGTAGTGATTGCGGTGGCCCGCTCCAGAACGGAGCGGGGGTTTTACTCGAAACGAACCTTCTGCCAGGGATCCACCTGGCGCTGCTCCAGGCACTCCACCGAACCCGTTTCGTAATCACGGCAGACCTGTGGCCGAAGCGCATAGATGGTACAGAGCATGGTGTTTCTATCCAGCGCCGCACACCAGCCATCATCGAGCCGCTGCATCACTAGCGCGCCATGCTCATTCCATTCAGTAAAATAGAGTGGCACATCGCGATCATCCATCAGAAATACCTCCAACTGACAGCAATTGGCCTGACAGGTAGAACATGTAACCGCTGTGTTCACAAAGCCTTTTTGCTACGATGGGTTAGGGTGAGGATAGTCACCATTGGCAGGACCACCACTACCAGCTGTGCCAGCGTAACCTCCATGCCGGGCTGCATTTTGGAGGACGCCACATAGATCAGCAGGGCGACCATCACGACTCCGATCGCCGAATAACCAAGCATCCGCATTACATCCTTCATCTAGACACCCCTTTGTTGATACTGAACACCAGTGGCCTTGCTACACAAGGCTGGCAAGCCGCGAGTATACGGGAAACGGCCCGGTTCTGTGTCAGCAACCATGGCCCGAAACTGTCGACAACCCGCCCTTGGTCGCTAACCTGATGGTGGGGAGCGTTCTATTGTTTGGCCCGTCTATTTCTGGCCATTCGTTGTTTTCTAAAGGGTATGTCTGCCGATCTGGCAGCGGATGCCTGTGCCATGCAGGCAAGCAAAGGAGTAGTTGCAGTGAAAGGTATCAGCGATATCAAGATTATTGGCATTGATGAAATGCGCCCGCCAAAAATCAGAAAAGAGCCCTACATCGATATTGTTTTCAAACTGTCTCACCAGGCGCCCGCCGACTGGTGCGGCACGTTTAATACCCTGCTTGCCAAACATACCGCCACGCCCAAGATAAAAGAGAGCGAGGGACTCTATATTGAGGCATATGTGCGAACACCGGATGAAATTGCCCCCTTTCTGGCACTCCTCAAGACCAAGGTTGCAGAGTGCAGCCGCCAGTATATCGAGCGCATTGAACTGGCGGCACGCACTGCGGGCGGGATCAATTCAGCACTGGCGCTAGAGGCCGGGGAACAGGGACGACTGAACCGAATCATCGCGGCGCTCGATTATGGCGAGATCAAGGAATAGATTGTCAGGCGCAGATCAGCATTCGTTATAATCCAAGCCCCAAGACAAACCTCATCGAGTGCATCAGATGGCAGAGATCGGCAGATTAAACACACTTCGTGTGATCAGAGAAGTCCCTTACGGCCTCTATCTCGATGGTGGCAGTGATGGCGAAGTACTATTGCTGCGCAAACAGGTGCCCGCCGGGGTTGGCATTGGCAATGAAATCGAGGTATTCCTCTATCACGATGAGGATGGTGTCGCCGCCACCACCCTCACTCCCCGTGCCATGCTCGGCCAATTTGCTGCACTCAAAGTCGCCTCTATCACCAAGATTGGCGCCTTTCTCGATTGGGGACTGCCCAAGGATCTGCTGGTGCCCACCAGCGAACAGAAAGATCGGATGCAAGAGGGCAAACGCTACATCGTCTATATCAATCTGGACGATGAGGGACGCCTGGTGGCCACCTCCAAGATCGACAGGTTTCTCGACAAATGGCCGGTCAATTATACGGAGGGGCAAGCGGTTGAGCTGCTGATCTGTGACCGTACCGATCTCGGAGTCAAAGCCATTATCAACAATCGCCATTGGGGCGTGCTCTATCAGAATGAGAATTTCAAGAACGTCTGGCTCGGTGATGGGGTGAAGGGTTACATCAAGAAGGTCCGTGAGGATGGCAAAATCGACCTGACGCTGCACCAGCCAGGACATGAAAAGCTCGGTGGCGTTGCCGACAAGATCCTGGAAAAACTCGCCAACAGCGATGGTTTCCTGCCTGTGCATGACAAGAGTTCACCCGAAACCATCTATAAACTGTTTGGTGAAAGCAAAAAGAGCTTCAAGAGCGCCATCGGCATTCTTTATAAAAATCGCCGCATCACCATTGAGGTAGATGGCATCCGGTTGAATAAATAAACAGGGGAATTACGTTTCTGAAAGGCCGACGAGGCAGTGGCGATAATGCTACCCCGTCGGTTTGATTGAGCCGCCATCATCAATGGCATGGTCTGACAAAAGTAAGTACTATCGAATCAACCTTTATTCTGCTCTTTCTTGTCCTTCTTGGCAGCCCGCTTTTCCTTCAGAGTCAGCTCGGACTTCTTCTTCTCTTCTTTATTAGGGCGTTGTTCTTTGGACATCGTTTCATCTCCATTCAAATAGGCAGATCAAGTTAGCGTCATGTTGCGCTGCCACGGCAACTCCAGCGCCTACACACTGCCGAACAGACCACAGCAACCCCCAAATCATATACCAAGAAAGCGCTAAAAACAGCAAGCCCGCGTAAAATATCGCCGTTATCAACACGTGTCTTTAGCCGTTATTGCCAACGGTCAGACCTGCTGCCATGCGTGTGTGGCGCAGCCCAGAGTGAGCACAAAAGACGTGCTCACTCTATAATTTGATGGTATTGCGGTTATTTTGATTTTAGCAGTTCGTCGATCAATTCCAGTTTCATATTTTTTTCAATGGCATCGGCCATGCGATCGATACCTGCTTCGCGCAGGGCGTGGTAGTCGATCTGTTGCGCCTGTTTCAGTCCGGCCCATTGCAGTAGTGCCTGGCAGGCGGCGAGGGATTCGAACAAGCCGTGCAGGTAGGTGGCGATGATCTGATTGTCATCTGATACTGCACCGTCGTTACGTTCACCAAGATTGATTAGAGGTTTTTTGAGTGCCGGGCCGTGGCTGACGCCAGCGTGGATTTCGTAGCCGTTGATCTCTGCGTTGTTCATTAGCAGTATGCCGCGCACATTACGCAGCTGCTTCTCGTGTTCGAGTGTGGTGATGAACTCTAGCAGGCCGAGGCCGTTACTGCTGCCTGCGGCGCCTTCGAGTCCGTGTGGGTCGTGGATTGTTTTGCCAAGCATCTGAAAACCGCCGCAGATGCCGAGCAGTTTGCCGCCGTAGCGCAGGTGACGTTGAATCGCCGTTTCCCAGCCTTGCTGGCGCAGCCACTGTAGATCGTCGCGCACACTTTTGCTGCCGGGCAGAATAATCAGGTCAGCGGCTGGAATGGGTTGATCTGGGCCGATGAATTGCAGATCAACCTGCGGGTGGTGGCGCAGTGGGTCGAAGTCGGTGTGGTTGCTGATGCGTGGCACCACCGGCACGATCACTTTGAGTTGTTGTAATTCGCTGCTAATCTGTTGTGACTGGATGGCATCTTCGGCCTCCAGGTGCAGCCCATGCAGATAAGGGAGTACGCCGAGCACTGGTTTTCCGGTCTTCTCTTCGAGCCAGTCGAGCCCCGATTGCAGTAGTCGAATGTCACCGCGAAAACGGTTGATGACAAAGCCTTTGATGCGTCTTTGTTCCGATTCAGACAACAGCGCCAGCGTGCCGTGTAGATGGGCAAAGACGCCGCCACGGTCGATGTCAGCGATCAGGATCACCGGGCAATCCACTGCTTCGGCAAAGCCCATGTTGGCGATATCGCGGTCGCGCAGGTTGATCTCCGCCGGGCTGCCCGCCCCCTCCACCATAATCACCTCGTACTGCTGTTGCAGCCGCACGTAGGATTCGAGCACCGCGGTCATGGCGACGGTTTTGTAGTTGTGATACTCCCGCGCCTGCATGTTGTGAAGGGCGCGGCCATGGATGATTACCTGCGCGCCAGTGTCGCTGTTCGGCTTGAGCAGTATCGGGTTCATGTCGCTGTGCGGTTCCAAACCACACGCCTGCGCCTGTAACGCTTGGGCGCGGCCAATCTCGCCGCCATCAACGGTAACGGCGCTATTGAGCGCCATGTTCTGCGGTTTGAAAGGTACAACACGAATACCACGGCGATGTAGTACGCGGCAGAGGCCGGTGACCAGGGCGCTCTTGCCCGCGTCGGAGGTGCAGCCTTGAATCATGAGAGTTGGTTTTTTCATGGGCGCTATTTTGGCATAGCGATTGGATATCTGCTGCGTGGGTTACACTTCGCACTCACTCATTTTTTAATCAGGATTGTTTATATGGCAATGTGGCGTCTGGTAGGTTTGATGTTGGTGCTGTTTACCTCCGTTGCCGGTGCCGCTGTGTCAGTGGTAGATGATACGGGCGCCACGGTAACGCTGGCCCAACCTGCCCAGCGTATTGTCAGCCTGGCACCCCACCTGACGGAGATGCTCTTTGCGGGGGGCGCGGGCCAGCAGATCGTCGGTGCGGTGGAGTATAGCGATTATCCCGAGGCGGCAAAAAGCATCCCGCGCGTCGGCGGCTACAGCGGTTTTGATCTGGAGCGGATTGTAGCGCTCAGCCCCGATCTGGTGGTGGCGTGGCGCAGCGGCAATTCTGCGGCGGCGGTTGAGAAGCTGAAGCAGCTGGGGTTGAAGGTCTATCTCTCCGAGCCACGTGCGTTCGAGGATGTGGCGACCAATCTGGAGCGGCTCAGTATTCTCACTGGTCACGTCGCTGCGGGGCAGAGAGCGGCGGGCGACTATCGTGCCGAGCTGAAGCAGTTGCAGCAACGTTATGCGGGGGTGACCAAGGTGCGGATTTTTTATCAAATATGGAACCGCCCGTTGATGACAATTAACGGCCAGCATCTGATTGGCCATGTGATTGAGCTGTGCGGCGGTCAGAATGTTTTTGCCACATTGCCGACGCTGGCGCCGCAGGTCGATTTAGAAGCGGTGCTGCTGGCCAACCCGGAGGCGATCATCGCCAGTGGCATGGGTTATGAACGACCCGAGTGGCTGAAAGAGTGGCAGCGCTGGCCGCAGCTGGCGGCGGTGAAGAGCAAAAGTATCTATGTGATTCATCCCGACATCATCAATCGCCACTCACCCCGTATCTTGCAGGGGGCTTTGCTGATGTGTGAGCAGTTGCAGGAGGTTAGGCAGAAGCGCCTTAGGATTTGAAAAATGACGGCTGCGGTCGATACAACACATGGTGACATGCGGGAGGAGCGGCCAAGATGGCTGACAATAGTTCAGAACAGGATAAATGGAAGTACAAATATCTTGAGTCGCTAGAGCAGCTTGAGAAGAAAGAGCGCAACTGGCGTGAGGCAGACCAGCTGCTGCGCCGTGGCTTGGGCCGCATTGCGCTGATTTCACACGGAGTGGATGACCATCTCGATAATCAACTGAAAACACTCCGCACTGCACTGCAAAATAACTCCGATGTTGATGTGATCAACACACTCGTCGAAAAAATCGCCTCCTACATGAAAACACTGGATGAGGAGCGCGAAGGGCATGCCGAGCTTCCTAACTCGGCGGCCGTGCTGTTACAAGTGGTGCTGGCGGTGAGTTTCCCCTTAGCAATGGTCTCAGAGGTAAACCTGCTTAAAGTGAGGCTGGCCAGGCCTGATGCGGCGGAGAATTTAAAACCTCTGATTGATGAGTTTATGCGCCTAGTGACCATTGCATTTTATGGTGATGAGGCGACGGCTGTGAGTGCTGCTGCGCCTACGGCGCAAACGCCAGAGGAAAAGAAGGGGTGGCTGCAGCGGCTTTTTAATAAAAACGAAAATCGAGAAACTCTTTCAGAAGCAGCGCACAAAGTGTCGAGTTCTGTCACAGAGCCACCTCTGAATGCAGCGCCAATATCAATCACCACAACCGCAAGCATCGAACAGGCGCTTGCTGCCGCCACAGCCACTGAGTGTGTGATTGAGGACGTCTTCCTTGATATTCTTGAATCACTCATTTTTCCACCGCAATTCAGCGCCCAGGTGCAACAGCTCAAAGAACAACTGACCACGGGACTGAGTGTTGATGGCATCAAACGCATGACCGAAAGTGTCGTGGCGCTGGTAGTCGAGATGCGTGGTGCGCTGGAACATGAAAAGGAGGAGCTTGAAAATTTTCTGCAACAGTTGACGCAGCGCCTTCATGAACTCGACACGATGGTGAAGGGGGCCGAGTCTGATCGTCTCGCTTCGCTAGTGGGTGGGCGGCAGTTTGAGGCGGTGGTCAAGGCGGAGGTCAACGACATTGAGAACACGGTGCAAAACTCCTCCGATCTCAAACATATGAAGGACGTGATACAGGTGAGTCTCGATAACATCCGCCAGCACTTGGCGGAGCAGCACGAGCAGGAAGAACAACATCAGGAGTCGCTTGAAAGTCAGCTCAAAAGTCTGACAAAACAGTTGCAACAGGTGGAGGGCGAGAGCCAACAGTTAAAGCTTCGTCTTGCTAAGGAGAGGATTCAGGCGCTCACCGATCCTTTGACGGGCGCGCCTAATCGTCTCGCCTACGAACAGCGTGTGGTGCATGAATTTGCCCGTTGGCAGCGCTACAAACATCCGTTCACCCTGGTGGTATGTGATGTCGATAACTTTAAAAAGATCAATGATACCTATGGCCATAAAGCGGGAGATCGCGCTTTGGTGGCGATTGTAAAAACTATCCAACTTCAGTTGCGCGAAACTGATTTTCTTGCCCGTGTCGGTGGCGAGGAGTTTGTGGTGCTACTCACTGATACTACCCAGAGCGATGCCGAAGCGGTGGCCGAAAAACTGCGTAAAAGCGTTGAGATGTGTGAGTTTGTCTATCAAGGCAAGCCAGTGCCCGTCACTATTTCTGGCGGCTTTGCCCAATTTCAGTCTGGCGATACGGTGGATGAAGCTTATCAACGTGCCGACAAGGCGCTCTATCGCGCCAAACATGGCGGACGTAATCAATTTTTGTCTGCAAGTTAGAAAATCTAAGGCGGTAGAGGCTTGATCTGACAGGCGTCACTTCATGACCCATCACCATCGGATCAAGTGACGGCTATTGCAGGTGAAGGTGACTTATTGCCTCGGTTTCAGTTTGCGCTCGAGCTGCACAATCGTCTCGTTCATCTGTAACGAAATCTTCGCCATCTCCTGGCGCAGATAGATGTTTTCGATGTGCATTTGGATGTGGAAGGCGAGCTTTTCCAGTATCGCCAAATCGCCTTCGGTAAACTCGTTCATGCCAACTTTGTTCACCGCTTGAATAGCGCCAGTGATTTTGTCGGTAGTGACGCCATGTACGGGTACGCAGAGAGTGTTGTAGGTGACATAGCCGGTCTTAATGGCGACATTGTCATGCGCGCCCATCTGCTGCTGCATGTTGTTGTCAAAGATGGGTTTGCCGGAAGTGATGGTGCGGCCGACAACGGAACCCGCTTCTGGAACTTTGATCTGGCGCTCTTCGACGTTGGTGCCACACTGTACCCAGATGTGTGAATCGACGGGGTCGTGAATAAAGATGCTCATGCGCTCGGCGTTGATCGCTTTTGGAATTACCTCGACGAAAAATTGCAGCAACTCGCGGTTGCCAGTCTTCTTCCAGGCCTTGTCGATCATCGCCTGTTTGGTTTTGAGTTCAGTGAGCTTCTGCTCCAGTGCTGCTCTATCCATGGTGTGGTCTCTATATTTAAGTTTAGCTTCATTATTCCGCACGTAATCCCTCTACCGGGTTGAGCTGCGCCGCCTGGCGCACAGGCCCCAATCCGGCAGTCAAACCAATGCTAACGACCATTGTTGCTGATAGCGCGATATAAAATTCAGAGATATGCACTGGCAAGGCCCGGATGGCAGAACGCAACAATTGAGCAACAGTACCCCCCAAACCAAGCCAGCAATACCTCCTCGTACACATGATGTAGCGGCCTCTTCTAGGAACAAGATTAGGGTTTATTGCTGCTTGTAGTGGTCAAACCTTTTTGGCCACAGGATTTTGAGTTCCACAACACATTTTTTCGCCATATTTGGTACCAATCCGCCATTGTGAGCATGCGGCCACGATGGGTTGTAATACCCCGCACCGAAGGAAAGCAATATTGCCGCTGTGACTCTGTTCAGGGACAATCGTACAATTCAGCCTCTCTGTGATTGATATTTATACAAAGAGCGCCGCTTGATTGCGTGCTTTTTCGGCAAAACCAAATGCTACCGCCGTAGTCTTTTCGCGCTATGCGAAACTGGCGGCGCATTACCTCAGTTTTCTGTCTTTTGTCCGCACACTTATTTGGCTACGGTAAATACCAACATAATCTAGTATGCTCATCATAAAAGTCTTACTGATAAGCGTTAAGGCATCGCTATAAGTCAGCTGAGGCACGAGCGCCTGCCCCACGAAGTGCCTTGGCTATGGCCGCAGTTGCCCCTCAAGAGGGTATCGAGGGGAAATAAGCTCAAAATACCTGTGTACTACGTGTGCATTTCGTTTTTTCGCCCATTTGCCCAAAGCACTTCGCGAGGCAGGCTCCCCGCCTCGCCTAGAAGCACCTATTTTGGGGCCCTGGCGGCTTGATTGAATTTATAGAGGTGTCCTTATGTTTAGAGCGACGTTGATGGCATGAAACATATCGCCGCGATGATTGGTTTTGCCGCCTATAGCGGTACGGGCAAAACAACCCTGCTGGAGCAGCTGATTCCGGCGTTGAAAAGCCGTGGCCTGCGGGTGGCGGTAATCAAACATGCCCATCACGATTTTGATATCGATCAACCTGGCAAGGATAGTCACCGTCTGCGCCAGGCGGGGGCGCAACAGATGCTGGTGGCGTCGCACCAGCGCTCGGCATTGATCACAGAGTTTGCGGCGGGTGCGGGCCATCCATCATTGCCGTTGCTGGTGCAGCAGCTCGATATGGCGGCGCTCGATCTGGTGCTGGTGGAGGGGTTTCGTCATGAGCCGATCCCAAAGATTGAGCTACACCGCCCATCACTGGGCAAGCCGCTGATCTTCCCGACGGATAAAAATGTGATTGCCGTGGCGACCGATGGGCCGCTGGCCGTGGCAACGGCGTTGCCGCTGTTGGATATCAATGATGTGGTGGCGATGGCGGAGTTTATCTGCACCCAGCTGCTGGGCATGGCGGTGATCGATGCCAGCCGCTGTCCGCTCTGCGGTGAATCAAATCAGTGTGGCCGTGTTGCCGATAACCAATGCGATAACTGCTGGTGTCAGGCGGAAAAGATACCTGAAGGGTTGCTGGTGCAAATCCCGGCGGCGGCGCGGATGCGGGCCTGCCTCTGTCGCCGTTGTGTGGATGCCTACAATCGCCGTAATCCTTGAGGCTGAAGGTGGTTTTTGCGACACATTGAAGCAGCAAATTGTGCCGGGTTTCGTGCCATAATTCAGTTCATTTTGATTTGTCTCTACACGCTGCACAGCGGGGGTTTTTATGTCTATTGAGGTTTCACGTCCATCGTTGATCGTGCGCCAGCTCGCTGATCGCGATAGCTGGACTTACACCTATCTGCTGATTGACCCCATGACCCAGCAGGGGGTGTTGATCGATCCGGTGCGCGAGCAGCTGGAGCGTGATTTGGCGTTGATTCGGGAGTTGGGCGTGGAGCTGCTTTATGTGCTGGAGACCCATGTACATGCCGATCACGTCACCTCGGCAGGCATGATCCGCCAGCAGACCGGGGCGCAGATTGTCTATGGTGCCGCCGCCGGGGTGGAGGCGATTGATGTGGCCGCCACCGATGGTGGTGAGTTGACGTTTGGTCAGTACAAGATCCAGGTGATTGCGACGCCTGGCCATACCGATGGCTGTACCAGTTATTACGTTGATGGCATGCTTTTTAGCGGGGATGCGCTGCTGATTCGCGGCTGCGGTCGCACCGACTTCCAGCAGGGCAGTGCCGACACGCTTTACAGCAGTGTCACGCAAAAGCTCTTTACGCTGCCTGATGCCACGATTCTCTATCCGGCACACGACTACAACGGTCGTTGTTGCTCGACCATCGGCGAAGAGAAGCGCTGGAATCCGCGCCTCGGCGGCAACCGTAGCCGCGCAGCGTTTGTCGCTCTGATGAACAACCTCAATCTCGACCTGCCGAAAAAGATCAACGAAGCGGTGCCCGCCAACCTAGAGTGCGGCATCAGCTTTGATCCCAAGCGTTATCTGCACGAGGAGTTTTCGATGTCGGCGCTGTTTAAGGTGTGGAACAAGCTGGCTGTGGATGAGCTGATTGTCGATAACCGCTCGCCGGAGGAGTATGAGATCGGCCATGTGCCCGGCAGTCGCAACATTCC
>JAYUTP010000071.1:0-6261 GCA_043755075.1 Tenderia sp. (SeqCode) | reverse complement strand
GGGATCATCCAGTGCGAATGATGCTGGCGCAGCGCTCTGTTGGATTGGTTCAGGTAAATTTTCTTCAGGTTGCGGTGGAGCTGCTTCATAGGGGGGTTGCATCACGTCAATATCTTTTACATGGCTGTCGCAGGTGTTCCCAAAAGGATCGATGCTTTCAATGCTATTGCTGGCAGTGAAGCCAAAATTCGGGGTGGTGAGGAATGCTGAATTGTGCGCATGATGATGGCCTTTTGGTACGCAGTGGGGTTCAATCCTGCAATATTGCAAATCACAAACAAACATTCAGAAGCCAGCTAAGCAGCACTTGTCTGGGTGGGCAATCACCCAGTCCATTGAAATTCATTGTCACCTTGAAATGCAAGCGAGTCCGGCAAGCCGCCATAGTGTAAGCGAGCCTTCTCTGGCTTCTGGAGAGCCGAGGATGGGGGTACCGTGAATATGGGTACCGTCACCACTTGGGGTTTGGATTTACAACCCATGCCTGGACGCTGTCTTGCAGGGAGGCTTCGTTCATCAGCTGCAATAAATACAAATCATGCCTTCAGATAGATGGCCACGTCTGCCTTTTTGGCGGCCTTGATCAGGCTCTTATCAAGCGTGGCCAGCGGCAATCCTTCACGGACGGCCAACTCTAAGTAGGCGGCATCGTAGCTGCTTAGGTTGTAAGCTCTCGCCAGTACCAAGGTCCGACTAAAAGAGTGCAGGGAGGTCAATGGATCTACATAGATCGGCAAACCTTCCAATTGAGAGATAAAGCCCTCAATCTCACCGATGCTCGTATCTAACCGTTTCTCCGCGCCGATCAATACATTCGTAGCTTCTAGGTGCCATAAATTAGGCACTATGGCATCCGCCTCCGTGAGACTGGTCAAAACGCTTTCGGCATATTTTTGGTCCGAAGAATTGCCCGTTTCAAGCAGCCATCGCATTGCCACTGAGTTATCAAGTACGAACCTGCTCATTTCCGACCGCTTTCACGAAGTTCCTGAAGCATGGCGTCGGACACCTTGTGTTTCTTGGCCTTTAAGATGTTATTGATCGCTGTCTCAGTTCTAATCCGACCAGATGAGCGAGTTGGCACAAGGTCGGCTATCGGCTTGCCACGATTAGTGATCGTGAATGCCTCGCCCATTTCCACGCGGCGAAGTATCTCGGGCAATTTGGTCTTGGCGTCATACGCCCCAATTTCTTCAAGCATAACTGCGCTCCTGCTATTATTAATTCAGACCAGTATACCAGTCTGTTTATGGGTGTCAAGCCGATAGACCAGTGATGCAGTCTGATGGCTTGAAAATGGAGGCATCGACTAGGGCCGTGCTTTGCCGGATTTTCGGCGAGGCACGGGCTCCAGTTGCGGTTCACTGCCCCCAAGCTGTGCCAGCCGACAGGCACTTTCACGATCAATCAGCGCACGTAAACCCTTTCGCACAAGTATGCTCTTTTCGGTCATACCGGTAATGCGCTGGACTTCATTCAGCAATTGATCATCAATGTTCAGGGGCGTGCGCATAGTGGAACCTTGCTTTATTTCAGAGTACATCCATCCCGACAGATTTACCCTTTCTGTCGAAAGTAACCACTGACTCGCAGCCACGACTTTCAGAGACAATGGCGATAAGCGCATCGCTAAAATCTGCATTACCTAAGTTGTAACGCTTCAGCGCCAAGTAGGCTATATCTGCACTCTCGACCAACAACTGCTTAGTTGTAAGATATAGAGTGGAGCGCATTGAGTATCTCTGTCTTTGATTGCTCATAACAGGCCTCAAGCACCCATACAACCTCGACAAGACCAGCCAACGTGATGAGTCCCGGTTCAGACGACGTAAGCTCATCATCAATCAGCTTATTCGCCTTGGAGGCCTGTTTTTTATCATCCTGAGTCAAATACCGAACGAGAACATTTGTATCAAGCCCAATCATGGCTTGCCCGCTCTTGCTCGAATGGCCTCATCCATCTCCTCGATGCTCACCGTTTTGGTCGTTTTGATCATTCCTTTGAGCAAGGATACGTCCTTGGTCGCTGCTATTAGCTCGTAACGCCCATCGGAGATCCTAACAAACTCAAGCCGATCTCCGGGGCCTACATGAAGATCCATCCTGACTGGAGCCGGTATTGTTACCTGCCCTTTACTTGTAATGGTTGCCGTTGTCATGTTCTTACCTCTATGCGATAGCCTTACACTTGGTAAGGTGCTACGCGAGTCAAAAAATAGCCAATTAATAAGGAAGCGGACGACTAACTAAACGAGTTAATATCCGGCTTCTTTTTGATGTTTCACTGCAACGATCACAGCAATCTGCCCGTTGTAGCGGTACAGCGCGATGTAGCCGCTGTCGCCAAAATCAATCGGCTACTCTCTATACTCCGGCTCCATGCCGTTTACTGGCCTGCCGACCTCCGGTTGTCGAGCAATAATTTCCATCTCTTCACGGACGCCCTTCACGGCGCCGACGTTTTTCGTCGCCAAAGACCGATAGAGGCGCTGCACATCCAGCAGCGCTGGTTGGGACCATATCAGTTGTGGCATTCAGGCGGATCCACGTCTTGCCCCGCCTCTAGCTTGGCAAGCCAGGCGTCGGCCTCGTGCTGGGTCACATGTAATCCTGTGGCCTGATAATGTTCCCATACCTGTATGCCGTCTTGCTGGAAGTTTTCTCGTTTTTCCTCACGTTCAACGTACTGGCTGATCGCTTCGCGCATCAGCCAGTGTGGCGTGCGGTGGCGCGATTCGGCAAGAGATTTGAGGCGTTCTTTCATGTCTGTGTCGATCTTGATTGAGACCGGACGAGCACCGACATCTTTACTCATGATGTACTCCCTATAGTTACAAAATATTACCAAGTAATACCATGCGCAAGTAATACCATACGACAGCCAAATGTTCAGAAACCAGTCAGAAATCGCTTGCCAGAACTGATGATCACTCAACCCATTGAAATTTCTTGCGACCTTATTATCGGTTATTACAGACAATTCAGGCCCCATACTTACAACGGTGGATTGTCACCGAATGAGGCTGACAAGCAGTAATCAGCGGGTTTGGGAGGGTATATTCATCTTCAGGTTGGAGTCTGGTTTTTCATATCTCTTTTAATTAACCGCGTCAATTGTCGGGAATATTTACGTAAATATGTTTAAAGGGCAGACCATTTAGATGGTGTCCAAAAAGGTCGCTAATTAACCATTTGTTAAATATCACAAACTAATTGATGGCATGGGGCTTGCTCATCTGCGCCTGGATCACTGAAGTAGTGAAAAGTGGTAGGCCGTAGGTAGTTAGGGGTCAAAAATTATGCCGCATTCTGCGAATGCACCGCAGGACACGGGCTTGGTATGTCTGGTTATGTTGGCCCGATTTCATGGTGTTGCCGCCGAGGGCGATCAGTTACACCATCAATTTGGTCAGGCAGGACAGCCGTTTGGCCCCACTGAAATTCTCCGTGCCACTAAATTACTGGGGCTTAAAGCCCGACAAGTCAGCTCTGAGTTTTCCCGTCTCAGCCACATCCAACTGCCTGCGATCGCCCGTCATACTGATGGCCACTATTTTATTATCGCGGGTCTTAAAGAGGAGAACGGTGTTGCCTCTGTTCTGATTCAAGATCCGTTGGAACAGCGTCCCCAGGTTTTACCTCGCGAGACCTTTGCTCAGAGCTGGACCGGTGAACTTATCCTCATCACCAAACGTGCCAGCCTGTTAAGCGGTGACCGAAAATTTGATTTTAAGTGGTTCATCCCGGCGATCCTCAAATACCGCAAGCTCTTTGGTGAGGTGTTGCTCGCCTCATTCTTCATCCAGCTGCTGGCACTGGTCACGCCACTCTTCTTCCAAATCGTCATCGACAAGGTGCTGGTGCACAAAGGGCTTACCACCCTTGATGTATTGGCCTTTGGTCTGATTGTGATATCCCTCTTTGAAGTGGTGCTGGGTGGCATGCGCACCTATCTCTTCTCGCACACCGCGCAGCGTATCGACGTCGGCCTGGGCGCCAAGCTCTTCAACCACCTGCTGGCGTTGCCCATCAGCTATTTCGAAGCGCGAAGAGTCGGCGACACTGTCGCCCGTGTCCGTGAGCTGGAGAACATCCGTAACTTCCTCACTGGCTCGGCACTGACATTGGTGATCGATCTCTTTTTCACCGTTGTCTTCCTCGCCGTCATGTACTACTACAGCCCACTATTAACCTACATTGTGCTTGGCTCAATCCCGTTTTATATCATCCTCTCGCTGATCATCACCCCGATGCTGCGTCACCGGGTGGAGGAGAAATTCAACCGTGGCGCCGAGAACCAGGCCTTCTTGGTCGAGAGCGTCAACGGCATCGAGACGGTCAAAGCCATGGCCGTCGAACCGCAACTACAGCGCCAGTGGGAAGAGCAACTTGCCGGCTATGTTGGTGCCAGCTTCAAAGCCAGCAACCTCGGCAACATCGCCAACCAGTCAGCCTCCTTCATCAACAAACTCGTGGTTGTATTAACCCTATGGTTCGGCGCCCGACTGGTCATCAATGGCGAGATCAGCGTCGGTCAGCTCATCGCCTTCAACATGCTTGCCGCCCGTGTCAGCGGTCCGGTCTTGCGGCTGGTGCAGCTGTGGCAGGATTTTCAGCAGGCCGGTATTTCGGTAGAACGTTTAGGTGATGTGCTGAATGCCCCGCGTGAGCCGGGCTACAATCCTAACCGCGCCAGCCTGCCCGCCCTGCAAGGACGCGTTACCTTTGATCACGTCACCTTCCGTTATCGCCCTGATCGGCCCGAAGTACTCAAACGCATTCAACTCGATGTCAAACCCGGCGAAGTGATCGGCATCGTCGGCCGCTCCGGCTCCGGCAAAAGCACCCTCACCAAACTCGTGCAACGGCTGCATGTGCCCGAGAGCGGCAGAGTGCTGGTCGATGGTGTCGACCTCGCCATGATCGACCCCACCTGGTTAAGAAGACAGGTCGGCGTCGTCCTACAAGAAAACGTGCTCTTTAATCGCAGCGTGCGCGCCAACATCGCCCTCAGCGACCCCGGCTTGCCGATGGAGCGTGTCATTCAAGCCGCCAAACTCGCCGGCGCCCACGACTTCATCCTCGAACTATCCGAAGGATACGACACCCGCATCGAAGAACACGGCAGCAATCTCTCAGGCGGCCAACGCCAGCGCATCGCCATCGCCCGCGCCCTCATCACCAACCCACGCATTCTGATATTCGACGAAGCGACCAGCGCCCTCGACTACGAATCAGAACGCATCATTCAAGACAACATGCAGCGCATCTGTAAAGACCGCACCGTCTTCATCATCGCCCACCGCCTCAGCGCCGTGCGTCAGGTGGACCGTATCATCGTGGTCGATCACGGCCAGATCGTCGAAGAGGGGACACATGCACAACTCGTCAATCTGCATGGCCACTACGCCAAGCTCTACCAGTACCAACGCGGCGATGCCCGTGATGGCGTCGCGGTGGTGAACTAGGAATGCAACCCATGACACCCCCACGCAATCAAGATGAACTCCAATTTCTGCCCGCTGCGCTAGAAATTCAGGAAACACCACCATCGCCCATCGGCCGCGCCATCACCTGGAGCATCGTCATCCTCTTCGCCCTCGCCGTACTCTGGGCCTGCATCGGCAAAGTCGACATCGTCGCCACCGCCCAAGGCAAAGTGGTACCCAGCGACCGCACCAAACTCATTCAACCGCTAGAGATTGGCACCGTCAGCGCCATCCATGTACAAGAAGGTCAACACGTCAAAAAAGGCGACCCACTCATCGACCTCGACACCACCAACACCCAGGCCGATGCCACCCGACTTGGCAATGAACACAACACCGCCCAAGCCGAACTCGCCCGCGCCACTGCCCTTGTCAGCGCCATGCAAACACAAACAGCGCCCAACGCCCACTGGCCCAACGCCATCAGCGCCGACATCCTAAAACCACAGCAACAGCTGCTCACCAGCCAATGGCAACAACACCAATCCAGACTCAGCGCCCTCGACAGCGAACAGACCCGCCGCCAAGCCGAACTCGCCGGTACCGAAGAGCAGATTAAAAAACTCACCGCCACCCTGCCACTCGTTACAGAACGTGCCGAAGCCCTGAAAACCCTCGCCGACAAACAGCTCGCCCCACGCCACACCTATCTAGAGCTTGAACAACAACGCATTGAACAGACCCAAGACCTCGCCGTACAACAGCAACGCCGCCAAGAACTCATCGCCAACCTCGCCCAACTTAAAGAACAACGCAAAGCCGAAGCCTCCGA
>JAYUTP010000070.1:0-3568 GCA_043755075.1 Tenderia sp. (SeqCode) | reverse complement strand
TGTAGCGTGGGGGCATGATGCGTCGAATATTTCCTGACTAAAAAAGTAGGGTATTGTACCTAGGCGGCCGTGCCGTGGCGAGACCTGTTTTCAAAATGGCGGTTGACTCGCTTGATGATGCCCTCGCTGTCGAGGCCGCAACTGGCCAGCAATGCACCACGTTCGCCATGCTCGACGAAATGGTCGGGCAGCCCTAGCTGGATCAGCGGTGGGCGCTGTTCCTGGGAGTTGAGCAGTTGCGCCACCAGGCTGCCGGCGCCGCCGATGATGGCGTTCTCTTCGATGGTCACCAGCAGCTCATGCTCCTTGGACAGTTTCAGTACCAGCGCCTCATCAAACGGCTTTACAAAGCGCATGTTGACCACGGTGGCATCCAGTCTCTCGGCGGCTACGTTGGCGACAGAGACCATGCTGCCGTAGGCGAGTAGTGCGACACGGCGGCCTTTGCGGATCATCTCGGCCTTGCCCAGCGGCAGGGCGGTCATCTCTTTCTCTACCGCCACGCCAGGGCCGGTGCCACGCGGGTAGCGTACTGCGCAGGGGCTGTTCTGCTGGAAACCGGTGTAGAGCATCTGGCGGCACTCATTTTCATTGGCTGGGGTCATCACCACCATATTGGGGATGCAGTTGAGGAAGCTCAGGTCGAAGCTGCCCGCATGGGTCGGGCCGTCGGGGCCGACCAGTCCGGCACGGTCGATGGCGAAGAGTACCGGCAGGTTCTGGATGGCGACATCGTGAATCAGCTGGTCATAGGCGCGCTGCAGGAAGGTGGAATAGATCGCCACCACCGGCTTCATGCCGTCGCAAGCCATGCCGGCCGCCAGCGTCACAGCATGCTGTTCGGCGATGCCAACATCGAAATATTGGCTAGGGTGATCCTGAGAAAATTTCACCATGCCCGAGCCCTCGCGCATCGCCGGAGTGATGCCCACCAGCCGCTTGTCGGCACGGGCCATGTCGCAGAGCCAATCGCCAAAGACCTGGGTGTAGGTGGTGGTGCCGCTGGCGGTCAGTAGTTCGCCGTTGTCCGGGTCGAACTTGCCAACACCATGATAGGTGCAAGGGTTCTCTTCGGCGGGGGTAAATCCTTTGCCCTTTTTGGTGACGATGTGCAGGAACTGCGGCCCCTCGAAGTCGCGCATGTTGCGCAGGGTGCCGATCAGGGTGGGCAGGTCGTGGCCGTCGATGGGGCCGATGTAGTTGAAGCCTAGCTCTTCAAAGAGGGTGCCGGGGACCACCATACCCTTCATATGCTCCTCGGCGCGGCGCGCCAGCTCCCAAACGGTGGGCATTTTGCTCAGCACCTTTTTACTGCTTTCACGGACGCTGGAGTAGAACTTGCCGGAGAGCACTCGCGCCAGGTAGTTGGCCATGCCGCCCACATTCGGAGAGATCGACATCTCGTTATCGTTGAGGATCACCAGCAAATTGGCATCGAGATCACCGGCGTGGTTGAGCGCCTCAAAGGCGATGCCTGCCGTCATGGCGCCATCGCCAATTACCGCCGCGACCTTGCGCTTTAGCCCTTGCGCCTTGGCGGCTAGCGCCATGCCGAGGGCGGCGCTGATGGAGGTGCTGGAGTGGCCAACACCAAAGGTGTCGTAGGGGCTCTCTTCGCGCTTGGGAAAACCGGCCAAGCCGTGGTGTTGGCGCAGTGTCGCCATTTGCTCACGGCGGCCGGTAAGAATTTTGTGCGGGTAGCTCTGGTGACCCACGTCCCACACCAGCCGATCTTCCGGCGTGTTGAAGACGTAGTGCAGGGCGATGGTCAGTTCGACCGTGCCCAGCCCTGCCGAGAGATGGCCGCCAGTGTGGCTGACCGACTGGATCAGAAATCGGCGCAGCTCATCCGCCAGGGTTGCCAGTTGGTCCAGCGGCAATTGCCGCAGCTCATCCGGGGTCGGGACGCTTTCCAAAAGTGGGTAGTGTTGGATGATCATGCTCTCAGGGGGGTAGCGTGAAAACCGCCAATTATGAGGCGGCAGCCACTTTGGCGCAAGTTTGAGGCGGGTTTTGTGGCGGTGCTGATGGCTCTGGAGGTGGGAGAAGGTATCTGTAGCTCGAGTTCGCGTTTGCCCGACTTATGTTGTGGTCGATCATGGCCAGATCGCCAAAAAGGGAGTTCATGTCCGGTTGATAAATTTCTTAATCAATGTCATCCAGAATGAAAAACTCAGACTACACTTCACCGTACTAAGTCAGTTTTGGCAAAAGAAGATGGAGTGAATATGTGCTCAGTACGTGAGTGAAAATGGAAGGGGCGCATGATTTAAGAATGGGTAGCGTGAAGGTAGATGGGCTATCTTATGGTTGGATTATTTTCCGTTTGTCTGGTGGGCCGATGTCGTTTTTTCTTAGTATCTGTGTGATCGAATGGTTGAGTTGTTCTTGGCATGATGTGCATTACGTTTGATTTTCAATGAGTTATTTAAATTCACTCTAAAGTTATAGGGGTATGCAAAATGAAATCAATAATATTTTCATTGTTATTGTTTGTATTTATATTGCCGTCAGCGAATGCCGTCCCCATTGTTTTAGACTTTGAGGGGGCAGGCGATACGGCAGCCTTATTGGATTTTTACAATGGTGGTACTGATAGCTTAGGTAACGTTGGCACAAACTATGGTATTGGGTTTGGTGCTAATGCTTTGTCACTGGTCGACCTTGATGCAGGTGGCAGTGGAAATTTCGCCAATGAACCAACACCCAATACTGTCATGTTTTTTTTAACAGGATCAGCCGTTCTTAATTATTCCCCTGGATTTGATACTGGTTTTTCCTTTTACTATTCTTCATCTACCGTAGCAAATGTGAATGTTTATGATGGACTGGATATGACGGGCAACTTGCTGGGTTCAATTGCCCTGAACGCTCAAGGTTTTGATAATTGTGTTGGTGATCCCTTTGGTGATTTTTGTAACTGGAGTGTTGGTTCATTGGCGTTTGTGGGGATTGCAAAGTCAATCGATTTTGGTGGTACGGTGAATCAGTCTGGTTATGATGACATTACTTTTGGTTCAGTTACTCCAGGTGCACCAGAGTTGGTGTCTGCACCAGCGACGCTTGTTTTAATGGGGATAGGATTTTTAGGTATGGGCTACATGAGGCGAAAAAATATAGCCTAATTTTCTTGTTAATTTGTATTTTAGCGCCTGGCTTTTTGTCGGGCGTTTTTCGTTAGGATTGAAACAGCAGACGCGGGCAATTGAAAGTGATTTTACTCGCCTAGTTACGTCGTTTATAACAGGCCGGGGAGGAGTGATATCTATTCTGGTTAACTGCTGCGCGAGATGATGTACTCCGCCATCCAGCGGAGCGGGTCGGCGCGTTCATCTAAGTCAGTCAGGCTGTTGATCGCTTCGTCGTAGAGTTCGTGGGCGCGTTGTTTGGCGCCGTCCATACCGAGCAGGGCGGGGTAGGTGGGTTTGTCGCGGGCGAGGTCGGAGCCCTGGGGTTTGCCGAGGGTGGCGGTGTCGCCTTCGATGTCGAGGATGTCGTCCTGGATCTGGAAGGCGAGGCCGATGCACTTGGCGTAGTGGTCGAGCTGTTTGAGCTGCGTCTCGCTGCT
>JAYUTP010000069.1:0-2548 GCA_043755075.1 Tenderia sp. (SeqCode) | reverse complement strand
TGCCAGCGCATCAATAGCGGTCCGCACCAGCCAATGACTGGGGACTCCGTCCATCTGTGCGATCATCCCAAACCCGCAGTTATCTTTTTCAAACTCGGGACGGTATAAGCCTTTTTCCATAAGCGAACGCTCTGACCGGTTGATTGTTATAAATTCAGAAATTACTGCCTACCCCGTTGCAACAGCATAAAAAGCGGCGCAAAAGGGGACAGGAGTATACAGCCCCAGAACCGGGCGCGCAAATCAGGTGCCCGACGCGGATTGTGTAAGGGAAGCAAATGTCAGATAAGGATAAATTATCAATGACGACCCCAACAATAGCGCCAACCGCTATCGTGAGGTAAATCCTTAGTTCGAGTCTATGTCTTTAAAAACACTGGCAAAGCTACGCACCCAAGGATCTTTTATCCGCCACGCCTTGGGCAAGACCTTGGCCGCCTCGTCCGCTGCGGCGCGATCCGGGTAACTGCCATAAACAAGCACCGCGAGTTGACTGCCTTTGCGGGTGATGGGAAAGATCTCACTTTGGCCCTGAAGCTTGTGCCGCCGTGCAAATTGCCTGACATCAGGCTCATCCGCCAGCGCCATTAGCTGAAGCGTGAAGTGCTGAGGGTTTTGTGATTGAAGCCAGCCCTTCGCCTCATCCTTGGCGCGCTCATTTAGCGTCTTTGGAGCCGACTCGATTGGCGGAGATGAGCGCGCGGGCTCGATGACCGCCTTAGTCGACGTTGATTTTGGCACAACGGCAAGGTTGGTAACCGGCGACTCAACCGCCTCGGGCGTTGCTACACTCGCCACATCAGACAGGGACTCCGCCATCACCGGCGTGGTCTCAGCTTGCGCTGCAACGCTTGCCTGGTCCGCAGAGGGATCGGCCAACTCGCCCATGCTCTGCGCGGGCACCGCCACTGCGGCGGCAGCCTCGAGCGGCTCTTCAGCGACGCCTTCGATAGCTGGCGCAACAGGTTTGGCTGCCTGCTCAGAGCCCTGAGGCAGAACATGGGGTACATGGGGCTTTGACCCCACCCATTGGTTGATGCGATCCTGAAACAGTAGTACCGCCCCGATCACCGCCACCCCCGCCAACGCCAACCCCCAGCGCAGCCAATGACGACCATTGCCTGTCGGCGCTTTTTTATTCAGCTGACGCCGCGCCAGTTCGTTGAGTTTGCCCGGCAGGCCGCCACTCTTATTGTAGAGCTGCTTGATCCGCGCTTCATCAAATCGGGTTTCAACCGCCAGCCCCCCGGCATGGGCAAGGCGGTGATGGAGATAACCCGCGACATCGGCCTCAGCCATTGGCGCTAAATGAAGCGTATAAGCGAGCTTGTGCAACAACACGGGGAAATTATTAAGCCGCTCGATAGCCGCACCATCACCCACGCCGAGCACCAGACTGACAGCATTGGCGCTATGTTCATCGCTGAGGATGTGCTCAACCATCACAATCACATCATCGTTCAGCAGGTGGGCATCATCGATCACCACGATGGCGCGGCGGCCACTGCGCGCCAGCGCTCTAAGATAGCGCCCGATTTCGACGAGCATATCTTCGAGGTGATCGACACCGGCCGTAGGCAGACCAAAACCATGAACGACCTGACGCAAAAACTCCTCCATGGTCAACAATGAACTGCCGTGGAGATGAACTGCTTTCCAGTTTTTTTTGGCGCTAACAACAAACTGCCGCAGGAGTGTGCTCTTGCCCACACCCAGGGGCCCGCTGACCAGCAACACTTCGCTGTAAGGAACCAAGTGAAGCAACTTGTTGAGATTGAGCTTGCTCACCTCATCCACAAAGGGGGGGCCACCCCACTCATCGGCAAAGGGGTCACGGGTCGTCGTCGCTTCACGGTCAACGATGTCAGGATTGATATTAAAATTCTCGTCCATGGATGACCCCAAAATTATCCCTACCTGAGTGTGGCAAAAGCGGTGGTAAAACTAAAGGCCATCTCTGTAAATCCGCTGAAACCACAAGTGTCTAGCTTAAGCTTACTCTTGGTGCGCCTGCTGCCCCTGCACGAACACAACTTGATAGCCGCGTTGCACCTGGGCATCACGGCCCGCAATCAGCGCCGCCTCGGCCATGTCACGACGACCATAGTGTTCGCGTTTAACGCGCCCGCTACTGCCTTGAAAGCCCCACTCTTTCACCAGCGACCACCCTTCGAGCAGATCCTTCTGCAGAAAAAGGTGATAAAACCGGAGTGGCTTATCCTCCTGCGCGGGCATCTGCATATAAATGCGCATCAGTGTCGTCTCACCAAGTTAAGGCGGCGGGGTCGAACATCCGCCCGTGTTCGAGAATGGCATAACGATCGGTCATGCCGGCAATATAATCCGCCACCGCACGGGCGCGCCCCTCTTCACCCTGACTCGCTTCAAAGGCGCTGGCCTCGCGGGAAAATTCTGGCGGCAGCAGTTTAGGTTCTGCCATGAAGATGGTGAAGAGTTCACGAATGACGCGTCCCGCTTTGGTGGTCATGCGCTGCACCCGATAGTGTTGATAGAGCTGGCGCCGCAGAAAGCGCTTTAATTCAAGATT
>JAYUTP010000068.1:0-5250 GCA_043755075.1 Tenderia sp. (SeqCode) | reverse complement strand
CAGGATTTTATTGCCCATGACTTTACCCAACAACCCCTGCAAAAACCAGCACTGATACTCCTATCTCCAACGTATCGAACCTCAGCGGATTAACTTTACCCCTCGCGCACCGCTGGCCGCTCTCGATCGCGAATCCACTCGCTCCAAGAGCCAGCATAGAGACGCGAGCCGCTGAGCCCAGCAATCTCCATGGCCAGCAGGTTGTGGCAGGCGGTGACGCCGGAGCCACACATGTGTACCACCTGTTGCGGTGTGTGACCCTGCAACAGCGGCGCGAATGCAAGTCTCAGGTGGTCTGCCGGTTTGAACAGGCCGATTGTGTTGAGATTATTCTGGAAGGGGTGATTCACCGCCCCCGGCACATGGCCAGCGACGGGGTCGATCGGCTCCACATCGCCGCAAAAACGCTCTGGAGCACGGGCGTCGATCAGAAGGATATCGCCTTTTTCCAGCTCTACCTGCAACTGCCCGGCAGTCAGCCACTGATTGTTGTCGGGTTGGCCCGGAAAATTACCGGGCAGGGTCACGGGCACCGCTTTCTGCTGCTCCTCACCCGCATCACACCAACGTGACCAGCCACCATCGAGTACCGCCACGGTATCATGCCCAAGCCAGCGCAGCAGCCACCACAAGCGTGCGGCATAGGCACCACCGGCATCGTCATAAACCACCACTTGGCTCTGCGGGGTGATGCCCCACTCGCCCAGCCGCTGACAGAACTGTTCAGGATCGGGCAACGGATGGCGCCCAGACATATCGGTGATGCGCGCCGAGAGGTGGCGATCAAGATGGGCGTAGTGGGCACCAGGGATATGGCGGCTGGCGTAGAGCATGCCGCCCGCGGCCGGATCGGTCAGTGAAAAACGGCAATCGATCACTACCCAGGCGGGATCAGTGATGTGGGCGGCAAGAATATCGGTGCTAACAATGGTGCTGTAGCGCATCGGCGTGATCCCCAAAATTTATGAAAGATTTCATCTGCTGCCATACAATACACACACTTTGCGCTATAGCAGAACTACTTTTGCAGCGCCGTGTTGGTATTTATATCCATTTATATGCAAAGGAACAGCTCAGTGAAACTGACGGTAGATGAGTTCAGAAATAAGGAACATAAAAGCATCACCCTGTTGGGAATGTCCGGCGTTGGCAAAACCCGGCTCTCGGCCATGTTACGTAACAGCAGCTGGTTTCACTACTCCGGTGACTATCGCATCGGCACCCGTTACCTCGACGAGCCGATCCTCGATAACCTCAAACAGCAGGTGATGCAGATTCCCTTCCTGCGCGACCTGCTGCGCAGCGACTCTATCTATATCAAAAACAACCTCTCGGTGGACAACCTCAAGCCGGTCTCCAGCTTCCTCGGTAAACTCGGCAATCCTGAACTCGGTGGCTTGCCGTTGCCGGAGTTCAAACGCCGCCAGGCGCTGCACCACAGCGCCGAGATCGCCGCGATGCGCGACGTGCCTGACTTTATCCGCAAGGCGCGAACCATCTACGGCTACGACCACTTCATCAATGATGCCGGTGGCAGCGTTTGCGAGCTCGATGATGATGAAACGCTCAAGATGCTCGCCGAACACACACTGATTATCTACATCCAAGCCACCGCCCAGGATGAGAAGGAGCTCATCCGCCGTGCCGGGCTGGCCCCCAAGCCGCTCTACTATCGCGAGGCATTTCTCGATGAACAGCTGGCGATCTACATGCAGGAGCGAGCGCTCGACTACGTCGCCCAAATCGACCCTGATGATTTTGTCCGCTGGGTCTTTTCACGCCTCTTCTATTCGCGCATCCCGCGTTATGAGGCGATTGCCCAGCAGTACGCCTACACCATCACCACCACCGACCTGGCCAAAGTGCAAAGTGAACAGGATTTTTTGGCGTTGATCGAACAAGCGTTGGAGAAGTAGGACAATGCCACTAGTAGCCAACAGCGAACTGCCCGCCTTCAAACGCCTAGGCGGCGAAGGCGAGACCATCATCCCCGGCGACACCGCGCTGCATCAAGACATCCGCGAACTGCACATCGGCCTGCTCAACATGATGCCCGACGCCGCGCTTGAGGCCACCGAGCGCCAGTTCTTCCGCCTCGTCGGCGAGAGCAACCAGATCGCCCAGTTCTACATGCACCCCTTCACCCTGCCAGAACTGCCACGCCGTGAAGAGGGACTGGCTCACATCGCCCAGTATTACGAAACCTTTGAGCAGATCAAAGAGAAGGGACTCGATGCACTCATCATCACCGGCGCCAACGTCACGCAATCCAATCTGGCGCTGGAGCCGTTCTGGAAGCCGTTAAACGAAGTGATCGACTGGGCCTACGAGAACGTCACCTCAACACTTTGCTCCTGCCTCGCCACCCACGCAGTGATGCAGTTCCGCTACGGCCAGGTGCGCAAACACCTCGGCTTCAAACGCTGGGGCGTCTACCCCCACTACCTGCTCGACCGCAACCACCCGCTGGTCGCCGGTGCCAACACCCGCTTTGACGTGCCCCACTCACGCTTCAACAATATCAGCCGCGAACAATTTGAGGCGGCAGGGCTACATGTATTGGTGGAGAGCAAAGAGGCCGGCGTGCATCTCGCCGTGAGTGAAGACCAGTTCCGCATCATCTTTTTTCAGGGACACCCCGAGTACGACATCATCAGCCTGCTCAAAGAGTACAAACGCGAGATCAACCACTACATCAACGGCGTGCGCAAAGATTACCCACCGATGCCCGAAAACTACTTCAGCCGCCAAGTCGCCGCCATCATGGAAGAGCACAAAACCGACGTCATCCACGCCAAAACAAACGGCAAGCAAGTGCCCGAGCTACCTGAGCATCTCATCACCGCCCAGCTCGACAATACCTGGCACGACAGCGCCGAAGCGGTGTTGAACAACTGGATCGGCAAGGTCTACCAGATCACCAACATGGATCGCAAAAAACCGTTTCAGGACAACATTGATCCTAAGGACCCATTGGGATTGAAAGAGGCGTAGGTCGCCATATCCCAAGGGCACCCAAACAGGTGATTACGCCAGCCGCTTCTTCAATGTTTTGTTGATGGCGCGGGAGGCCGCCATGAAGCCGAAGGTGGCAGTGACAAACGTGGCCGAGCCGTAACCAAAACGGCAGTCGAGAGAGACGCCGTGGATGCCAGGTTTTTCGTGGCTAACCGTTCCATCGTCCTTAGGGTAGACCTGCTGCTGCGATGAAAAGACACACTCAACGCCAAAGTTGCGTTTGGCGTTGCGGGTAAAGTTAAAATCACTGCGCAGCCGCGAGCGCACCTTGGCGGCGAGCGGGTCATTGTAGGTTTTACTCAAATCAACCACCTGGATCATGGTCGGGTCGGTAAGGCCACCCGCACCGCCAGTGGCAATGATCGGCACCTTGTTGCGTTTGCACCAAGCAATCATGGTCGATTTGAACTGAATGCTATCAAGGGCATCAATAACGTAGTCGTACCCACCTTCCAGATGCCCCACCATGTTCTCCATATTCATATATTCGTGAATGGCGGTGACGTCACACTCGGGATTGATCTCGCGGACGCGTCCAGCCATCACCACCACCTTGGGCAGGTCAATGGTGGAGCTAAGGGTGTGGAGCTGGCGATTGGTGTTGGTGACATCGACGGTATCACCATCAATAAAGGTGATCCGGCCAACGCCGCTGCGCGCCAGCGCCTCTACCACCCAGGAACCAACGCCGCCAACCCCGGCAACGAAGATGTGCATCTCTTGCAGGATCTGTTGCGCCGCCGTGCCGTAGAGGCGCTGGATGCCGCCGAAGCGTTTGTCGTAATCACTGGAACTCATCAATAAATCCCGCAAAATCATGCCTAAAAGGGGCGCTAATCTTAGCACAGCGCCCCATATCAACCGGCCCATCCCTGTATCACAAAAAAAACAGGAGACAAAATCAAAATAATCGTTATTATTCGCTCTGACCCACGCCGGGCGAGGCGCCCCGAGTGAGTGATTGTACTTACTGTGCAACGCCAGCCAACCTTACAGTGAGGATGAAAACGCATGACCCAAGTAGAACTCTGGTACGGCTTTCTTGAAGCCGGCGACAGAAGCAGCCCCGTAGCACGGGACCTGAAGTTGACCACGGGCAACCCCGACACCGTTTATATATTCAATCTCAAACGCAACGAGATTATCGAATACAAACGTGCTATCGCCGAGCCGAAACTACGCGAACTCAAGGCCAATGAAGCCGATGCGCTGGAAGCGCTTAAGACCGCCTTCGCCACGGTGCTCCAAAATTTCGTTCCGCGCCGTGCGCGGCCAGCGGTGGACGCGGTGCCAATTACCGTTGTTGGCAAAAAGAAGGGCAAGGCGGTCGTCGAGGATGACAACCCCGATGACGCCGATGACTTTGAAGACAAACTCTTCGACGACAATGGCAACGATGAGGATTAATTAAAGCAAGCCCTCAGGCAGCCCCAAAAAACAAGGCCCGCAATCGCGGGCCTTGTTTTTTATCACTGAGGCAAATCAGGCGTTGCGATAAATCTGCGCGCCGCCCTTTTTGAACTCGATCGCCTTCTCCTCCATCCCCCTCTGCAGCGCCGTCTGCTCATCGGTACCGAGCTTGGCGGCGTAGTCACGCACGTCCTGGGTGATCTTCATGGAGCAGAAGTTAGGGCCGCACATGGAGCAGAAGTGCGCCACCTTGTGAGCATCCTTGGGCATGGTCTCGTCGTGGTATTCACGGGCACGCTCCGGGTCGAGACCCAGATTGAACTGATCTTCCCAGCGGAATTCGAAACGGGCTTTTGACAGCGCATTGTCACGCAGCTGAACACCGGGGAACCCCTTGGCCAGGTCTGACGCATGGGCGGCGATTTTGTAGGTGATGATGCCAACACGCACGTCTTCCTTGTTGGGCAGACCAAGATGCTCCTTCGGAGTGACGTAGCAAAGCATGGCGGTGCCGTACCAGCCGATGTTGGCGGCGCCGATGCCGGAGGTGATGTGGTCGTAGCCGGGGGCAATGTCGGTAACTAACGGGCCGAGGGTGTAGAACGGCGCTTCGAAGCATTCGACCAGCTCCTTGTCCATGTTCTCCTTGATCATCTGCAACGGCACGTGGCCGGGGCCTTCGATCATCACCTGCACGTCATGCTCCCAGGCGAATTTAGTCAGTTCGCCGAGGGTTTCGAGTTCGCCGAACTGGGCGGCATCATTGGCATCAGCCAAACAGCCGGGGCGCAGACCGTCGCCGAGCGAGAAGCTGACGTCGTA
>JAYUTP010000067.1:0-7841 GCA_043755075.1 Tenderia sp. (SeqCode) | reverse complement strand
TGCTGGCATCAAGGAGGCGCTTAGCCGTTATGTGCCCGCCTGGCTCAAGAGCGAAAAGGAGTCGACAGCCAAGCCCCTGTTGATTAAAGGTACTGAGGGCATGGTGCTTAATTTTGCCAAGTGCTGTCGTCCCATTCCCGGCGACCCGATCCTCGGTTTTGTTACCTCTGGGCGCGGTATCGTCATCCATACTGAGGTGTGCAAAAACGTCGCTGAGTATCGCAAACTTCCGGAGAAGTGGCTCGATGTGCAGTGGGAGGAGGGGGTTAAGGGTGATTTCCCGGTGGAGGTGCGTATCGACGTACTCAACCAGCGCGGGGTTCTTGCTACAGTGGCTGCCGCCATTGCCGAATTTGGCGCCAACATCGACAACGTCAATGTCGAGGAGCGCGACAGCCGCAACAGCAGCATGACCGTGGTGCTGGAGGTGCAGGGACGTCAGCACCTCGCCAACATCATGCGCCGCATCCGCGCTATTGAACCGGTGTTGCGCATCGTCCGTACGCGGGGGTAGATGCGCACTGCGCACCATAAAACGTCTGGATCACATTGAAAATGGTGCGCGATGCGCACCCTACACATCGAAAGAGAGGGATTTTTCATGGCACGTCAAATTATCCATACCGACAAAGCGCCCAAGGCGATTGGCACTTATTCCCAGGCAGTGAAGGTGGGCAACACGGTCTACCTGTCAGGGCAAATCCCGTTGGTGCCTGAGACCATGCAAATGGTCGAGGGCGATATGGAGGTCAATATCCGTCGTGTCTTCGACAACCTGAAGGCGGTGGCCGAGGCCGCGGGTGGCAGCTTGCAGGAGATTGCCAAGCTCAATATTTTCCTCACCGATCTCGGTCATTTCGCCCTAGTCAATCAGGTGATGGCCGACTACTTCGAGCAGCCCTATCCGGCCCGCGCCGCCATCGGTGTCGCTACCCTGCCTCGTGGCGCAGCAGTGGAGATGGATGGGGTGATGGAACTGGCTGAGTAAAGCGCCAACACTGCGACCGCAAGCCTCAACCTTGACCTTCTCTTTGATATTATCCTGGGCTTCATCATGAGTCTTGCCGCCCCCCTTACTACCCTCAAAGGCGTCGGCCCACGCATGGCCGAGCGTCTTGAACGGCTCGGTCTGCGCGGTGTTGAGGATCTGCTCTTTCATCTCCCTTACCGTTATCAAGACCGCACTCAGGTGGCGGTGATTGGCGCTTTGCGTCCCGGCGCCGAGGTAGTGGTGGAAGGGGAGGTTCAGGCTTGCGACATTCGATTTGGTAAACGCCGCTCCCTGCTTTGTCGTATCAATGATGGCACTGGCTCCATGACGTTGTGTTTTTTCCATTTCACCGCCCGGCAACAGGCGGGTTTGGTGCGTGGAGCGCGGCTGCGCTGTTTTGGTGAGGTGCGCCGTGGCGCGATGCAACTGGAGATGATCCATCCCGAATATGAAGTGCTCAATGTTGATCAGATAGCGCTGCCGGAGACGGAGCAACATCTGACGCCGCTCTATCACGCCACCGATGGCCTGGCGCAAAAGAGCCTGCGTCAGCTCACCGACCGCGCCCTGGAACGGTTGGCGCAAGCGCAGGTGGTGGACTACCTGCCGCCCGAGCTGGTGGCCAGGTTGGGGATGCCCAACCTGGCGGAGGCGTTGCAGTACGTGCATCGGCCGCCGCCCGACGCGCCAGTGGAGTCACTTCTGGCGGGAGCGCATCCGGCGCAACAGCGGCTCGCCTTTGAGGAGCTGCTGGCCCACCACCTCAGCTTGCGCCAACTGCGCTACAAGATGCAGCGCCACAGCGCGCCACCGATCAAGGTGCGTGGTGAGTTGTTGCAGCGGCTCTTAGCCGCGCTGCCATTCACTCTGACGGGCGCGCAGCAGCGGGTGATTGCCGAAGTTTTTGCCGATTTGGCTCAGCCTCATCCAATGCAACGTTTGGTGCAGGGGGATGTCGGTTCCGGCAAGACCTTGGTCGCGGCGGCCGCCGCGTTGCAGGCGGTGGAGGCTGGTTATCAGGTGGCGGTGATGGCACCGACCGAACTGCTGGCGGAGCAGCATCTGCGCAATTTCCGCAGCTGGTGCGAACCGCTCGGGCTGCAGGTGGCGTGGTTCAGTGGCAAACAAGGGGTAAAGGCGCGGCGTGACAACCTGGCGCTGCTCGCCGATGGCACGGCGGCGTTGGCGGTTGGCACTCATGCCCTGTTTCAGAATGAGGTGGTCTTCAACTCTTTGGGGCTGGTGATAGTCGATGAGCAGCACCGTTTTGGCGTCCATCAACGGTTGGCGCTGCGCGAGAAGGGGCGTGGTGAGCATGGCCGCGTGCCGCATCAGCTGATCATGACCGCGACGCCGATCCCGCGCACCCTGGCGATGACCGCTTACGCCGATCTCGACAGCTCCATCATCGACGAACTGCCGCCGGGGCGCACCCCGGTGGAGACGGTGGTGATCAGCGATGACCGGCGTGAAGAGGTGGTGGCGCGAGTTCATCACGCCTGCGCCAGCGAAGGGCGGCAGGCCTACTGGGTCTGCACTCTGATTGAGGAGTCTGATCTGTTGCAGTGTCAGGCGGCGGAGGAGACCGCTGTCGTACTGACGGAGGCGCTGCCGGATCTGCGCATTGGGCTGATTCATGGCCGCATGAAGTCGGCGCAGAAAGAGGCGGTGATGGCCTCTTTTAAGTCTGGTGAACTACAACTGCTGGTGGCGACCACGGTCATTGAAGTGGGCGTTGATGTGCCCAATGCCAGTCTGATGATCATCGATAATGCCGAACGTTTAGGGCTGGCACAGCTGCACCAACTGCGTGGCCGGGTGGGTCGCGGCAGCGTCAGTAGTCGCTGTGTTTTGATGTATCATAAGCCGCTTTCTGAGGCCGGGCGCGCCCGGCTGGCGGCACTGCGTGAGACCAATGATGGCTTCGAGATCGCCCGTCGCGACCTGGAGTTGCGCGGTCCCGGCGAGGTGCTCGGTACCCGACAAAGTGGATTGTTGCAGCTGCGAACTGCCGATCTGCAGCGCGATAAAGACCTGTTGCCGCAGGTGGCTGCGGTGGCGCAGCAGCTATTGCAGCAGTGGCCCGAGCGCGTGCCGCTGCTGATTGCCCGCTGGCTGGGCGAGGCGCAGCGTTATGGCGATGTGTGAGGATATGAAGCCGGCCCGTCGCTGTACCCCCGCTTGGCGCAGCGCCCGCCTGATGCGCCGGGGGCAGGTGCCGGAAGCGATTGCGCAGTGGCTCTTCGATGAGGGATCGCTGACAAAGCGGCTGCGCAAGACCAGCAATGGTGACTTCCGCGTCGAGCTGTTGGGGCAGCAGTGGGCCCGGCCGTTGCGCTGTGAACGACGGGCGCTGGGGCTGGAGGATCGCGCCGTGGCGCTGATTCGCCAGGTGCGGCTCTGGTGCAACGGCCGGGCGGTGGTCTATGCCCGCACGGTGTTGCCGCGCAGTACGCTGGTGGGTCGGTTGCGGCCGCTGGCGCGACTCGGCGGTCGGCCGCTGGGCGAACGCCTGTTTCGTGATCGCACCATGTGTCGCGGTGTGATGGAGGTGGCTGAGATCACCCCGGAACAGGGTTTTTATGCCTGGCCGCAGGGTTCAGGTGGTCAATCTTTATGGGGGCGGCGCTCCGTCTTTACGGTGAGTGGCCGACCGCTGCTGGTGAATGAGATTTTTTTGCCGCCGCTGCCAACGGGCGCGGGGCGGATGATTAAGGAATGAGAGTTTTAGGTTGATAATGCAAAGGTTCCAGCAATATTTTCTATTGATGCGACTCGACCGCCCCGTCGGCATCTTTTTGCTGCTATGGCCAACCCTCTGGGCGTTGTGGGTCGCCGGCGAGGGGCGCCCTGATGCTTGGGTGGCGACGGTCTTTGTGTTGGGGGTGATTCTGATGCGCTCTGCCGGTTGTGTTATCAATGATTATGCCGACCGCGACATCGACCGCCATGTGGCGCGCACCAGCGACCGGCCGTTGACGGCGGGCCGTGTCACCACGAAGGAATCGCTGATTCTGTTTGCCGTGTTGGCGCTGGTCGCCTTTGGGCTGGTATTGACCATGAACCTACTCACCATCCTGCTCTCCTTTGTCGGGGTGGTGCTGGCGGCCAGTTACCCCTTCATGAAGCGTTACACCTACCTGCCGCAGGTTTATCTTGGTCTGGCCTTTGGCTGGGCGGTACCGATGGCCTTTGCCGCCCAGACCGGCAGTGTGCCGGTGGTGGCGTGGTTGTTGCTGATCGCCACGGTGCTTTGGGCCACGGCCTACGACACCATTTACGCGATGGTGGATCGCCCCGATGATATGAAGATAGGGGTGAAATCGACGGCGATCCTGTTTGGCGCGGCGGATCGTGCCATCATCGCCATCATCCAAACGATGACACTGGCGGTGCTGGTGACGGTCGGAGTGAATTTGGAGCTGGGGGTTTACTATTATGTGGGTCTGGGCGTGGCGCTGTTGCTGATGTGTTACCAGCAATATCTGATTCGGAATCGTGATGGCATGCACTGCTTCAAGGCGTTTCTCAATAATAACTGGGTCGGTGCGGCAGTATTTGTCGGTATTGCTTTGCATTATCTCGGAGATATGACGGCAAGCGCCTAAGGAGAATGGGATGACAGAAGAATTGTTTACGGTGGCCAACGTCAAGTGTGGCGGCTGCGTCAAAAATATTCAGGACGGAGTCGGTCAGATGGCCGGTGTGGAGTCGGTGAGTGTCGATCTTGTCACCAAACAGGTGGCGGTGAGCGGTGCAGTGCTGGATCGTAGTGCACTTGCCGCTAAGTTGGCTACGTTGGGTTATCCCGAGGTTGTTAATTGAAATCTGAACAGAAAACAGTCGTATTGCCCTCTGCCGAGCGTGAAAAACTTAAACGGCTGGGGCTGGCGGTGATCGAGACCGAGGCGTGTGCGGTAGCGGCGCTGGCCAGTCGTATCGACGATAACTTTGTCCGTGCCTGTGAACTGATGCTGGCCTGCGAAGGGCGCATCGTGGTGATCGGCATGGGCAAGTCGGGCCACATCGGCGGCAAGATCGCCGCGACCCTGGCCAGTACCGGCAGCCCGGCCTTTTTTGTCCACCCCGGTGAAGCCAGTCACGGTGATTTGGGCATGATCATGCCTAAGGATGTGGTGATGGCCTTCTCCAACTCTGGCGAGACCGATGAGATACTCACCATCCTGCCGCTGATTAAGCGCATTGGCGTGCCGCTCATCGCCCTGACCGGTAACCCGCGCTCCAGCCTCGGTTCTGCTGCCGATGTTCATATTGACGTCAGTGTTGAGCAGGAGGCCTGCCCGCTGGGGCTGGCCCCGACCTCCAGCACCACGGTGTCGCTGGTGATGGGCGATGCGCTGGCGGTGGCGCTGCTGGAGCAGCGCGGCTTTACCGCCGAAGATTTCGCCCGCTCCCATCCTGGCGGCCGTCTCGGTCGTCGTCTGCTGCTGCTGATCCGCGACATCATGCACAGTGGCACGGCGTTGCCGTTGGTGACGGCCGAGGTGTCGCTCATCGACGCGCTGATGGAGATGTCGCGCAAGGGGCTGGGGGTGGTGGCGGTGGTCGATGACCGGCAGCAGCTGCAGGGGGTCTTCACCGATGGCGACCTGCGTCGTGCCGTTGATCAGGGTGTTGATATCTACCACGTCAGGCTGGCGGAGTTGATGACCCGTGGTGGCAAGAGTGTCGGGCCGGATGATTTGGCCGCCGAAGCACTGCGGCTGATGGAGACCTACAAGATCAACGCCCTGCTGGTGGTCGATGAGAACAATATCGTCGTTGGCGCACTGAATATGCACGACCTGCTGCGCGCTGGCGTGGTTTAGTTATCTAAAATGAACAACGGAGTCCCTATGCAAGACATCCTGGCCCGTGCGGTGCGTATTAAACTGCTTATCTTTGATGTTGACGGCGTGCTTACCGATGGCGGTCTCATCATGGATAAAGATGGCCATGAGTACAAACAGTTCAACTCCCGCGACGGCCACGGCATGAAGATGTTGCAGGAGACCGGCGTGCAAGTCGCCATCATCACCGGCCGTAACTCGGCGGTGGTGGAGCATCGCATGAATGGCCTTGGCATCAAACATCTCTATCAGGGGCAGCACGATAAACGCATCGCCTTCGCGAAACTCATGCGTGAACTCCAGCTGCAGGCCGATCAAGTGGGCTATGTCGGTGATGATATCGTCGATCTGCCGGTGATGCGTCAGGTCGGTCTAGCGGTGGCGGTGCAAGATGCTCACAGCGCAGTGAAAAAACATGCCCACTGGCAGACACCCAGTTGTGGAGGCCGTGGCGCCGCCCGAGATATCTGTGAGTTCATCATGGAGGCCCAGGGGACGCTGGCGGGGCAGATGGCCAAGTATATGGCCGAGTAGTAACACCAGCTTATGGCAACAAATATAGGTGGCAAACGTTACATCGGCCTGCTGGTTGTCTTGGTGCTGGCGCTGCTGAGCTGGTGGTTCCAGCGTCAGGAGAGCGTTCAGGTGACAGGGGCGCCGCGTGACGCCCATGTGGTTGATTACGCTATCCGCGATTTTGAAATGATGGCGATGGATGATAATGGTCGCCCATTGCATCGGATGCGGGCGGTCTCCATGGTTCACTATGCGGATGACAATAGCGCCGAAGTTCAGCAGCCGCAGTTGCTGATCTACAGAACAGTGGGTGAACACTGGCAGCTGGAGGCGGAGCAGGCGCTGCTCCATCAGGATGGTAATGAAATATTGTTACAGGGGCGAGTGCAGATGCGTCGCCTGGATGCGGCGGAGCAGGTGACACTGGAGTTGGTGACGCGTGACCTGATGATCCACAACGATCAGCAGCGTGCTGAAACAGCAGCGGCGGTGGAGATTCGTGAAAGTCACGGTATCACTCGGGCGCAAGGATTAAAAATTGATCTCAAGGCGGGGCGGATGGAGTTGTTGTCGGCCGTGCGGGGCGAATATGTTCGGGAGCGGTAATATGAAGTGGGTAAAGTGGCCGGTTATTGTCACCAGAGTGCTGTTGTTGAGCGCCGCATTCACCTGGCCGACCTTGGCTGCGGAAGAACAGCAGATAAAAACGCAGCGTGATGAGCCCATCTATATTGAGTCGGACAGTTTGAGTATCGACGACACTAAGGGCATCAGCACTTATCAGGGCAGTGTTTCGTTCCGCCAAGGCACGGCCTCGCTCAAGTCCGACACTTTGACTATCTATAGTCGTAACCGCCAGGAGATAGAGCGGATTGTCGCCAAAGGGACGCCCGCGCACTTCGAGCAAAAATCGGCTGATGTGAGCAAAAACGCCTCGGGTGAGGCATTGAACATTGAATATGTTGCGCCAAAGTCACTGGTGGTTTTTGATGGGCAGGCCAGTTTTCGTCAGGGCGAGAACCAGTTTACGGGCAACCGTATCGAGTATGATGCGGACAAAAAGGTGGTGCGGGCTGGTAAATCGGTGGCGCCTGACGGGAAGAGTGGACGGGTCAAAATTGTCATTCAGCCACGCAGTGCCAATGTTGACTCAGGGGTTGGCTCAGGCGGCGAACGGGCCACTCAACCATGAGTGTCCTGGGGGCTGATAATATCTTCAAGGGCTATCGTGGCCGCTCGGTGGTCAACGGCGTCTCGTTGGAGGTCAAAAGTGGCGAGGTGGTGGGTTTACTCGGCCCCAATGGCGCGGGTAAAACTACTAGCTTCTACATGATTGTCGGGTTAATTCCCTGCGACAAGGGGCGGATCTATATCAACGATCGTGATATCACTGCCTTGCCGATACATGCCCGCGCCCGCCTGGGTATTGGTTATCTGCCGCAAGAGGCGTCGGTCTTTCGTAAACTCAGTGTCGTCGATAACAT
>JAYUTP010000066.1:0-32676 GCA_043755075.1 Tenderia sp. (SeqCode) | reverse complement strand
TCTTTATCGACCACGGCCAGGGGTTGGTCACCCTGTACTGCCACATGAGCCGTATCGATGTAAAAGCGGGGCAATCGGTAAAACGCGGCGCTGTGATTGGCGCTGTCGGCATGACTGGCCGCGTTACCGGGCCACACCTGCACTGGGGAGTAAGTCTTAACAATGCACGGGTCAATCCATCGCTATTTGTGCCCGCGCTGATGAGTGAAGTTACAGAAAGCACCACAACCACCACATCGATGCAAAAACCATGAAAAAAACTATCACTACCCTTGCGCTACTGATGCTCCTATTAAGTGGCTGTAGCCATACACCTGTGGCTAACCATGAGCATGGCCGGGTGAATCACCTAATCCTGATCTGGCTGAAAGACGCTGGCAATCCAGAGCAGCGCCAACAGATCATTGAAGCGACACGAACACTAAAGCAGCTCCCCGGTATCATCTCAGTGCGGGTTGGCCACGTAATGCCAAGCGATCGTAAGGTTGTGGATGACAGCTTTGACATTGGCGTACATATGCTCTTTGCCGACCGTCAAAGTATGGAGCATTACACCTCCAACCCGGAACATCTGCGTATTGTTAAGCAGCTGATTATGCCGCTAACAGAGCGACTGCTGATCTACGACTTTGAGGAGTAGCGTCAGCTGTTCTTCAACAGCATTTTTTCAATTAGGATCAGCGCTGTTTCAGACGTTTATATCCACATTCACATCCGACCTTCACTTGTGGGGATATCGCCCATTTAGTTAAATCGGCGAACAGTATATTTTTCCATCAAACTGCCACAACCATCAGCAAAACTAAGCTTCCCGTATAAACCTGATCAACTATTTAGCCTGCGGCCCTTTCCAACTATTCACCTTATTGAAAAGAAACTTCACAAACCCTCCATCCATTCCACGATCGCTATATAGCCAGAACTCCATCGCTCCACTCTTTACCATTACCGGCTCACCCAAAAGTTCACGCACTTTATCGTAACTATAACCAACCTTGAGAAGCGTCCAGTTGGAAGCGGCGTCACTATGACCCGTAATCTCCGGCCCGGTTATCTCAGGAATCGTCTGCTGAATTTGCGGCGCTTCTAATACATTGAGTCGTTGCTCCAATTCAGAGACCCGCTGCTGCAACATATCAAGCTGCTGTTGCATGTTGGCATCATCAAGCGCCTGAGCCGACGACATCACACCCATTAGTACCCCACATAGACAAAAAACCGTTTTATTCATTGCTAAAGAGCTCTTTCCACGAAGTCGCGCCTAATCGCTTCCACCCGACTACGATTAGCGCCAAAGTCTGATCGTCCCACTCGTGATGCTGAGCGGATTTGAAATTGCTGTTTGTCGGAGTCCATGAGCAGCTCCACGTCATCGACAAAACCAAACAGTGGACTGCTGAAGGTAGCCCACAAGTAATTATTGCTCTGTTGCTCAATCACCCCACCTTGAGCCTCAAGCGTCAACCGCATATTTTCCCATGCTTTATCAGAGCTGTCGCTGAATGGAATAGCATCAACATCAGCAGCCATGCTGTTAACACAGTTTGTTGTTTGTTTGCATGGGGCCAGCTGCGCACTTACCAATCCGAGGGTGGGGGCAGTCTTGGACTGATGCGCCAGAAACAAAAACCTAGCCAATACCATAACCAATAAAGCGCCAATAATAATGAGCACCACTTTCATAAATCTCTCTTTTTAAATGTTGCACAGTGCCGCAGATAGGCAACTCACATCGCCTAGGCCGATATTTCGACACGAAAACATGGACACCTCTAGACCGTTGCATCAGAGGGTACGCGCTGGAGTATCGCCCATGAGCGACCTCCTCTACCGTACTCCAACCAACACCATCATCTGATACGGTGCCATCTTCAATGTTTGTGTTGCGATGACAGTACGACCGGCAACAATGTCGGTGATCGTGCGGCGCAAACCGAGCAGGCGCAGTCGCTTGGCTGAAATTTCCTGTTCTAGCTCACTGAAGTTGGCCAGCACCAATACGCTCTGCTCATCGTGGTGGCGGAAATAGCCGAGTACATGCCGGTTATCGGTATCGATCAGTTCTGTTTCCGCACGGGTGAAGGCGAAGTTTTGCTGCCGAATCTGCACCAGCTTTAACATGCCGGAGTAGATCTCACTCACTAGACTCTCGCGCTCAAAACGCTGGTCGGCAGTACCCCAATCAAACGTGCCGCGATGCAGCCAGCGGCTGTCGCCCGATTTGCCTGGATCATCTTCATAGCGATAATCGTTGAGCATGCCAATCTCGTCACCAAGATAGATGAGCGGGATGCCGCCGATGGTGAAGCAGACGCCGTAGAGCAACAGGATGCGTCTGATCGCCTGTTTGATGGCGTAGTCATCACGGCTTTCGAGCGCAGTTTCTAATCCGGCCAATGAGGCGGCCGTACCGGAGACGCGGGCATCACCAGTGGTTGGACTCTCCTGAAATGGCTGACCACGGGAGAAGCTGCCCTCAAATTTTCCGGTATAAAAATCAGTGAGGAAACGGCGATGACCCGCCGGATCAATCCCCAATTCCCTAGCATCATCATCTGAGAATACCCAACCGATGTCATCATGGCAGCGCACATAGTTGACCCAAGCACAGCCCAATGGAATGTTAAACCGTTTGTGCAGCGCGTGACGCAACAGTGACGTATCGCGTGTCGCCAATGAGCTCCATAACAGTGCCATCAATTGCGGGTTATAAGAGAGCTGGCACTCCTTCTCATCGATATATTTGTTTACATCGTCAGGATGAACAATCGCTTCTGATTTAAAGGCCATTGCTGGCGCGGCAATTTTTACCAACGCATTAAAGGCCTGAATAAGAGTGTGGGCCTCGGGCTGATTCTGTGAACTGGTGCCAAGCCGTTTCCATAAAAAAGCGACTGCATCGAGACGCAGGATCTCGACCCCTTGATTGGCAAGAAAGAGTAGTTCGCCCGCCATGGCGTTAAAGACAGCCGGGTTTTCGTAGTTGAGATCCCACTGGTAATTGTAGAAGGTGGTCCAGATCCACTTACGAATCTTGCTGCTATAGGTAAAACAGCCGGGATGCTCATCGGGGAAGACTGGCACAATGGTCTTCTCATAGGCGTCTGGCATATCACGATCAGAGTACATACGGTAGTAGTTTTGGTGCTCCTCATCTCCCGCCAATGCACGCCGCGCCCACAGATGGCCATCGGCGGTGTGATTGAAGATGAAATCGAGCGACAGACTGATGCCGTGGTTGCGCAACTCTACACCGAGCTGAGCCAGCTCTTCCATCGTGCCAATGGCGGGGTTGAGTTCACGATAACTGCTGACGGCATAGCCGCCATCGTTGTCGCCATCAGGCGTTTTAAACATCGGCATGAGGTGGAGGTAACTGATGCCCTGCTCTTTAAGGTAGGGGATATGTTTACGTAAGCCTTCCAGGTTTTCACAGAACAGATCGACGTAACACATCGCTCCGATCATACGATGTGATTGATACCAAAGTGGATCGGCCTCACGTATTGCATCCAGCGCCTTGAGATCATCACTACGCTCCAGCCACACCTGAGTAGCGGTCTCGATGATGGTCTGGACGTGGTAGAAAAAATCGTAGTTATCATTGTAGAGCTGATGCAGCGGTCTAAAGAGCTGAGGAAAGTGTACCTTGAGTCGCTCGACATAAGCGGCCCATTCACCTTTGTCCACGTCGTGGGGCAGTGTCTTCTCGATACGAGACAGAATCCTTTTCAGGGTGACTCTGCCCTCCTGCTTATACCATTCATCATTATGCTGCATATATAAACCTTGGCTGCACTTACTATTGGGTTAATTTATAAAAATCTTTTGCTAACGGCACGGCGCCACGCATGGCGACGATACGGCTGGCAAACGCCTGTGCGGCGAGCAACGCTGCATCTACCTCTTCCTTATGTAGTAGCCCGTGAATCAAACGAGCGGTGAAGGCATCACCAGCGCCAACTGTATCGACCACACTGATCGATGCCGCGGGTTGCACTTGCCACTGTTGGCCATCACGGCGGCGGGCAATAGCGCCCTGCTCACCACGCGTGACCACCACTAGCTCAATATCACTCTGCTGTTGCAGTGCTTCGAGCTGCTGTTGCAGGGTATCACCCGCCGGGGCCAATTCAGCCAGCTCATGCTGATTGAGTTTGACCCAGTACGCACGCTGCAACCATTCACATACATCCGTTTTTTGGTACCACGGGGCACGCAGGTTAACGTCAAGAAAGACCGGGATTGGCTGCCGCGCGAGTAGTCGGTCAAGGGTGTTACGACTCTCCTTGTTCCGCAGCGCCAAGGTGCCGTGATAGAGCAGTTTCGATGCTACAAGCTCAGGTAGTTGTTCAGTGGCGATATTGTCATAGGCGCGATTGGTGGCGATATCGTAAGCGGGTTCGCCATCATTAAAACTAACATCGACCTGACCAGTGGAATACTCCGATGTCCGCTGCACATCCGCCACACTCATGCCCCACTGCTGCATGGCGCGGATGATCTCATCGCCATTCTCATCATTGCCAACACTGGAGAGAAACAGCGGTTGATCACCAAAAGCCTGAAGATGCCAAGCGACGTTGAAGGGTGCGCCACCAAGATGCTTAACGCCATCAGGAAAGGTATCAAACAGTACCTCGCCAAAAATTATGGGACCAACGCTGCTCATCGTTCACTCCTCGTTTGCTCCACCAACTGCATGATCACCTCTCTGTAGGCTGGTGCGTAGTGACAGACACCTTCGAGTATCCCAGCACTATAATTGCCATTCATCCCCATTGCCCCCGTGGCGATATAGAGCGTCTCTTGATGACCGGCGGCGGCCGTTTGGAGCTTGGCCATCTCCTTCACTTCGCTACTGGCATTGGCGACCAAAATGGTGTGAACTGAACTCGCCATCACCTCTAGATCGTTGCCACTGTCGCCCGAAAAGATCAGCTCGTCGTCACTGTAATCCAGCTGTTGTTGCAGAAAGCGCACGGCATGGAGTTTATTGGCGCTTCGCGGAAGCACGTCAAGCAGTCCAGTATTTTCCGGCTCATCAATGCTCCATATCAGACTCGCGTGTACGCCCGCATCCACCAGCAGCTGCTCAACCTGCACCAGTAATACATGGTGATCAGTGTGGAGCGGCGCGTAGAAACTGAGTTTGTGCTCGTTCTGTTTGCTGCGCTCCTGCAACTGCAAAAATGGTATATCACTCAACAACTCAGAGAGCTGTTGATGAGTATGGCCACGCCAGTCACTATCAATCTGCACGGCCCATTCCCTCATCTCGGCCCAGCCACCAGTCACCTGACGATAAATTTTGGTGCCGACATCGGTAATGGCGTAGGCAGGGATCGGCAGGACGTATTCACTGATCGCCTCTTCTACCAACCCGAGATGCCTGCCTGTGACATAGGCGAGCATGACGCCGGGCTGTTTGGAAAAACGCGTGAAACTCTGTCGCGCTTCTGGCGACTCCAGCGCTGCACCATTGGGCAAGAGTGTACGATCAAGATCGCTGCATAACAGCAGCCGCGGCTGATTCATGATTTTTGTCCCACTGCACCACAGCCATCAAAGAAGCTGTAGTGATCGAGCGCTTCGAGTATGCCCGAGGCAAACGGCTGTTTAGCAAAATAGATACACTCCTGCTCCACCAATCGCGACAGCTCTTCGTTGTGACGGTTAGCAACCACGGCTGCCAGTGTATTACCACGCATCATATCTTCATCAGCGCCGGAACCGCCGGCAACAAAGATGCGCTCCAGCGGGATCTGCCAGCGGTCGGATACGTAACGCAATGCCATCCCCTTGGAAGCACGGATCGGGATGATATCAAGGAACTGGCCAAAGGCGAGCGTGACATTGACCGATTGCTCTTCGCGACTGAGTAGGCTGTTGATCTCTTCCAGTGGCGGTGCGATATCACGATCAATGAAATAGCTGATCTTGTAACGGCTCTGCTCAATCTTCGGTTGTAGCTTGAGCCCTGGAACTTCATTTAACACTCGACGCACGACATGGGGTGTCCAATGATGATCGATATGCTTCTGCCAGAAGGCATCTGCGGTCAACCTAGGTGCATAGTAGATCTCAGTGCCGCCGCTGGTGATAAGAATATCTGGCTCGGGGATTGAGTATTGCTTCATCACCTTCAATGCCGAGTCGAGGCGACGACCGGTGGCAATGCCAAATTGAACACATTTACGGTAACGACGCATCTGCGTCACCAGCTCTTGCAGTGACGCTGGATCACCAAGCAGATTCTGGTCAAGATCAGTGAAGATCGCACGGTCACCGTAGGTGCCCGAACGTCGATTCAACTGCTTGCGCTCCAGCATCTCGGTGCGCGCCACAATCGGCTTGATAATATCTAAATAACAGCTGGCGTGAGCATCCCAGGCGTAGTGCTCACGCACTCCCTTGATTCCTGATGCTGAACGTTGCTGCCACAGCTGTTTATCCTTCAGCACCTCCAGTAACGCTGCGGTGATGGTACTGCTTTCCAGCGGATCGATCAGGACGCCATTATTGCAGTTGCCAATGATGTCGCGCGGGCCACCATCTTCAGTGGCGATAATCGGCAGACCGCAAGCAGCAGCCTCGATAAGTGTCAAGCCAAACGGCTCGGTCAGGGCGGGATTGACAAAGACACCACCCGACGCAGCGGCCATGCGATAAAAACCAGCCACCTGATCACGTTTGTGATGTTTGGGCATCGCCACCTTGCCATACAGATCATAACGATCGATGGCGATCAGCAGTTCCTTAAAGACCTCCTTCGCCCCTTCATCCAACTCATCGATATCATCACGATTACCGGCAACAATGACGAGATTGGCAATCTCTTGCAACTCGGCTGATTGGCCATAGGCATCAATTAACGCAGTGATGTTTTTACGTCTATCCGGGCGAGATAAAGTAAAAATTATCGGCTTGCCAGGCTGCTGAAGGAATCGTTTCAGGTCAGTATAGAGCGGCGACTGCAACGCCTCATGTGTTGCGGGCGTAAACTGTGACAGATCAGTACCGGGTGGAACAATACGCATCTGCTCCGGCTGGTAGTGATCATAAAGTTCGTACTGCTCCTCGATCTCCTGAAAAGTGCTGGTGATAACACGCTCAGCTGAGGCCAGCGTAAGCTCTTCCGCATTGATGCGGCGGACCATGTTGTATCGCTGCTCAACTTCAGCAGCCGAGAGTCCACTGGCCACGAGGCGGCGCCGTTTGACCCGCCCCAGTGAATGGCCGGTAAAGAGCAGTGGCGTCCCTAACAGATGGGCCAGACGCGCTCCCACATAACCGGCATCGGCATAATGGCCGTGAATAATGTCCGGCATCTGATCGTTGTTGCGAAAATAGTTGAGGGCATTATCAGCAAAGCTATCAAGGTGATCCCAAAGCTGCTCCTTGGCGAGGTATTCGTCAGGGCCAGCCTTGATGCGAATGATGCGGGCACCATCTCCTAGCTCCTCAACTGGCTGAGCGTAGTCATCACTAAGATCAGGCGCATCAATAAGCCGGGTAAGCAGATCTACCCGCGCCACACCAGGCTGCTTGGCCAACGCTCGGGCCAATTCGACGACATAGAGAGACTGGCCGCCAGTATCAGCATCACGCCCCAGTTCCAGATCACGGCCACGAATCAATCCATGAACACTGATCAGGGCCACATATAACTCGCCAGGTTGTCGTGTCATTCTCGTCTCCATCCTGTTTATTGTGTAGCCGATTTTTTTGCAGTGAAGCTTGCTATCTTCACCCCACCACACAGGCGTGTGATTGACAAAACAGCTTCAGTTTTGTGACAGCACCACCTGAATCATAATACCTGCTATTTAATTTTTTAGTGCATCGGCCCAGGGCCGCACATGGAGAGACAGCAATACTGCCATGGGTGCCAGAAAGCACCTGGATTATCAATTAACTAGGCGTCATAAAATCTGAGCGAATCAGAAATACGCAATCGCTAATGGCTAATGGCTAATGGCTAAATAACTACCAAGGCAGAGGGCCATAGACATCACCCACCATAAATTAGATTATCTTAAAAATCAAATTGATAACCACGCAATCACACGTGACGACAGTAGATAGTGGATGGAGTTGTTACGCGGAAAGTGCGACTCCGGCCCATTTGAAAGCCGAAGTCTGGTACGACAATAGTTACTCGAAGGGGTGCCGCAGGATAATGGTTTCATCACGATCAGGGCCCGTAGAGATGATATCAATTGGCACCTCAATGATCTCTTCAATGCGCTTGAGATAGGCTTTGGCATTGACGGGGAGTTCGTCGTAGCACTTTACGCCAACGGTAGACTCTTGCCAGCCTGGCATCTCCTCGTAGATTGGTTCGCACTGTGACAAGGACTCAGCTTCCATAGGTGGCACCAAACAGTCCTTACCATCATTGCGATAGCCGACGCAGATACGAATGGTATCCAGCCCATCAAGCACATCGAGCTTGGTGATGCAGACACCCGAAACGCTATTAATCATATTAGTACGGCGCAAGGCAACGGCATCGAACCAGCCACAACGGCGTGGACGACCGGTGGTCGAACCAAACTCGTGGCCACGGCGGGCCAAATGCTCGCCCATGGCATCAAACAACTCTGTTGGGAAAGGGCCTGCACCTACCCGAGTGGTATAGGCCTTGGTGATACCCAGAATATAATTAAAGCTGCGCGGCCCGACACCACTACCTGTGGAGGCACCTCCTGCCGTGGTATTGGATGAGGTTACAAAGGGATAGGTACCGTGATCAATATCGAGTAACGCCCCCTGAGCACCCTCAAAGAGAATATTTTCACCACGCAAGGTATATTCGTTCAGCACATCAGGCACATCCACCACCATCGGCTGCAACTGTTCTGCCCAAATCATGGACTGATCCAACACCAGCTGGAAATCAACGGCATCGACCTTGTAGTAGTTCTGCAGAACAAAATTGTGATAATCGAGCACCTCGCCAAGCTTGGCCGCAAAACGCTCGCGATGGAATAGATCATCAACACGCAAGCCACGGCGTGAAACTTTATCCTCATAAGCGGGGCCAATACCACGTCCAGTGGTACCAATGGCAGCCTTGCCACGCGCCTTTTCGCGAGCGAGATCAAGACTCACATGATAAGGAAGAATGAGCGGGCAGGCAGGACTAATACGCAGACGCTCACGAGCAGGCACACCACGTGCTTCAAGGCCGGCAATCTCCTTAAGTAACGCCTCAGGCGAAAGCACTACGCCATTGCCGATGAGGCATAACACGTTTTCACGCAGTATCCCGGAGGGGATCAGGTGCAATACAGTCTTTTCGCCATTGATGACCAACGTGTGGCCTGCATTGTGCCCTCCTTGAAAGCGCACAACCGCGCCAACCTTGGTGGTCAGCAAGTCAACGATCTTGCCTTTACCTTCATCACCCCACTGGGTACCAATGATGATTACGTTTTTACCTGCACTGCCCATGCTCTAACACCTAAATATGTTTATTTGAACAATAAAAAACGGTTTTGAAGTTAATCAAGGGCTACGATATCCCAGCCCTTACCAGCAAACCTCAAAATGCGATCACAGCCCATGCGTTGAGCATCATCACCTTGCTGTCCCGGCAGGGCCCGAATCACACGATCACCTGCTGCACGTAACTCTGCAACGCGCAATTCTAATGCAGGATCATCGTCAGGTGGGGCATATATTCCTCTTGGCCGCTTCTGGCACGGGTTCAACTCTACGAGCACCTTAAGATCGGCACTAAAACCAGTCGCAGGGCGGGCACGGCCAAAGGCCTCACCAATTGAGTCATAACGCCCACCACGGGCAATTTCCTGCCCCTGCCCTGGGGCGAAAGCGGCAAAGACTACTCCAGTCTGATAACGATATCCACGCAACTCGCCCAGATCGAAGTAGAGTGGTAGATCGCCCATGAAATCTTTAGCTCGGGAGGCAATCTGGCAAAGATTTTCCAGTGCTGCCTGAACGGCAGGACTAGCCGATTTAAGTACAGTGCGAGCCTCCTCCAATACAAAATGGTCACCATTGAGATCCACCAGCGACAACAGATGGGTCTTTACCGCGCTGGCCACCTTCCAGTCACAAAGACAAGTCTCAATCTCAGGTCGCGCCTTGCGCTGCATCGCCTCGAACAACGTCACTTCCTGATCACCATTAAGACCGGCATCCTGCACTAGGCCACGATAAATCCCGACATGGCCAAGGTCAATATGAAGATCGGCCACGCGGCTGGCCCGAAGCATCTCTACCATTAGCTGTAAAATTTCGACATCACTCTCTATACCAGCATGGCCGTAGAGCTCAGCCCCCACCTGCATCGGTGAGCGCGAACGACCGAAACCACTCGGGCGCGTATGCAGAACCGGACCGATGTAGCAGAGTCGATTGGGGGTATCACGCTTGAGCAGGTGGGCATCAATACGAGCCACCTGTGGCGTCATGTCAGCACGCACCCCCATCAAGCGACCCGTGAGCTGATCTATGAGTTTGAAAGTTTGCAGGTCGAGATCATTGCCAGTTCCAACCTGTAGAGACTCGAGATACTCGATCAGCGGCGGCATGACCAAGTCATAACCCCAGCTGTGGAAAAGATCCAGCAACTTGCGCCGCAGAAACTCCAGATGCCGCGCCTCTTTCGGCAACAGCTCAACAATGCCTTCCGGCAGTAACCAGCGATCTTTTTCTTGTGCCACTCAATCAACCATTCTTAAATTTGCTTTGGATTAACTCACCAGGCTCAAAAATACCGCCCCAGCTATCATACTGACCAAGCCATAAAGACGTAACGTCCTGTCATCCATCTGAATTATCTGTCCATAGGCCTTGCGTAAGCCCGTCGGACTCAAAAATGGCAGCATGCCTTCAATCACCAACACTAAGGCCAACGCCACCCACAGATCTTGCCAATTCACAATCTGAGGGCTCTAGTATTCATCAATATTCCGCTAAGGGGGCTGGCAATACCACAGGCAGATCCAACATACTCAATTTACTTGCTGTAAATTACAGGCTTTCTACCTCGTACACCTTGCCACCATCAAAATAAAGCGGGCATCACACAACGTGTTATGCCCGCAAGAAGATCATTTTACCCGTTTATGGGCCAAAATAGTTAACCATTAGTTAGCTGACGCGATTAATTACTACCCTTCTGACTATTGAAATAACGGAAGAAATCAGCATCTGGCTTAATAACCATAATGTCTTCTTTACCCTTAAAGGAACCTCTATAAGCTATAAGACTACGATAGAAGGCGTAGAATTCGCGGTCTTTACTATAGGCCTTGGCATAGATTTCCGATGCTGTAGCATCCCCTTGACCACGCAGAAGCTCAGCCTCACGGTAAGCCTCGGCGATGAGTACTGTACGCTGCTTGTCCGCATCGGCGCGGATACGCTCAGCCTGCTCCGCCCCCTTAGAACGAAAATCCTTCGCTACACGACTACGCTCAGCTTCCATACGACGATACACAGCATCGCTCACCTCACCTTTGAGGTCGATACGCATGATGCGGACATCGATCACTTCAACACCAAACTCCTTGGACTTTTTGTCCGCAGTGTCTGTGGCAATGCTCATGATTTCGGCACGCTCACCAGAGATGACATCCTGGATGCTACGACGGGCAAACTCTTCACGCAGGGCGTCCTTAATGATCTGCGATAGACGCACATTTGCCATACGCTCATCCCCCCCCATAGCGGTGAAGTATGTTGATACATCATCGATGCGCCATTTGACAAAGGAGTCCACCACCACGTTCTTTTTCTCGACCGTGAGAAAAGTCTCAGGCTCGGCATCCATGGTTAAAACCCGCCCATCGAACTTGCGGACATTATTGATGAATGGAATCTTGAAGTGCAGCCCCGGCGAAAAATCAGTGCTTTCAATTTTACCCAGCCGCAACAGAATCACTTTCTCACGCTCATCCACCGTGAATATGGAGAAAAGCCCAATCACCAAAGCGACACTCAATAGGATAACAACACCCAAACTCTTGTTCTGATCCATTAGCGGTTCTCCCTGCCACGCAGAGACTCATTCCCCTGCTTCATGAACTGTTCAGCAGACTTCACTGCCGCGCTGGACTGGTTGTCCTGAGTGAGGGAATTCTGCGCAGCGCCACCAGTATTCGCACCCAGGTTATTGCTACTGCCCATCATCCTGTCCAGCGGTATGTAAATCATGTTGTTGCCGCCCTTCACATCCACCACCACCTTGGAAGTATTACTTAAGACCTGCTCCATAGTTTCAATGTAGAGACGTTGGCGCGTCACATCAGGAGCCTTTTTGTATTCAACCAAAATGCTTTCAAAACGTTTGGCCTCACCCTCTGCCTGCGCTACCACCTGCTCTTTGTAAGCGTTAGCCTCTTCAATCTGACGAGCAGCACCACCACGCGCCCTTGGTAAGACATCGTTAGAGTAAGCTTCTGCTTCATTAATCACGCGCTGTTGATCCTCGCGCGCCTTAACCGCATCATCGAAGGCATGCTGCACTTCAGCGGGGGGCTGGGCGTCCTGCATGTTAACGCTGATTATCATCAAGCCTGCGCCGTAGTTATCCAGAGTCTTCTGAATAAGCACCTTGACCCGGTCAACAATGTCACTACGCCCCTCTTTAAGGACAAAGTCCATGTCGCTCTTACCAACAATCTCGCGAACCGCACTTTCAGTAGCCTCACGCAGAGTTAAGTCGGGATCCTTGACCTTGAAGACGTAATCCGCTGCTGACTTGATGTTGTACTGAATCGCAAACCGAACATCGACGATATTTTCATCACGTGTCAACATCATCGACTCACTAAGCACAGCCGTGCTTTTGGTTGAACGATCGCCAGCGCTAGTACGATAGCCAATCAGAACGTCACGGTTCTGGGCCACATTAACCTTAATCACGTTTTCAAATGGGCGCGGCAGACGAAAGTTCAAACCCGGCTGCATGGTATCAACAAACTTGCCCAAGCGAATTACAACACCACGCTCAGCAGGCTGAATGATGTGAATCATGTCATAAACAAACCACGCACCCACCAGCAACAGTGCGACGATACCAGCACCGCCTGCACCACCACCTCCGCCGCCACGAATAGGGGTAGTGCCATCACCATCTGAACCTTTACCCCCATTAGCACCAAAAACCCCGTTGAGTTTTTGCTTCATTTTCCGGACAATTTCATCCAGATCAGGAGGTCCTTGATCCTTTCCTCGATTACCCCAGGGATCTTTATCCTTCGATCCTCCCGGCTCGTTCCAGGCCATACGTATCTCCAATTCATTAAGTAAAATAGTTAGCCGCTCTGACGTTTTTAACACTTAAATCGACGACTTTGGGAAATAATACCCTTGAGCAGCAGGGTGATGCCAGCGATTATTAACCAAATCTTTAAGAAGTCTCATTCAGACAAACACACCCTTCTTGACGACAATATGCCTCTTTCTGCCGTGGCGAAAGATTAACCTCAAGTAACCAGCCGCCCTGCTCAGTATGAGACTCCGTCTCGATAACCCCCGCCCTGAATAAATCTGTATGTAATCGTCCCGCCATCGGAGTCAGTAACAATTGGTATCGATGCTTGATCATCGACTCTTTCCAGGTGATCACTTCACCGCGACTCTGCGCATACTGCCATTGCAGACATTCCGTCACTGCCTGACGTAACAGCTCCAACCCCGCCTTTGTTGCTGCCGAGATCCACACCCGCAACGGCCGACCGTCATCATCTCGATCGATATGAGGCTCACTGTCACCTATAAGGTCAATTTTGTTATAAACCTCAAGCTGAAAAACCTCATCGGCACCAACCTCTTTCAGCACCGCATTAACTTCTACAATCCGCTCCTGCCGTCCTTCTGTATACGCATCAATGACATGAAGCAAGATATTAGCCTCCTGCGTCTCCTCAAGCGTTGAGCGAAAGGCTGCCACAAGTTTATGGGGCAGATGGCGAATAAAACCCACCGTATCTATGAGCACAGTATCGTGCTCAAATTTTAAATCAAATTTACGTAATGTTGGATCCAGCGTGGCGAACAGCTGGTCTGCCACATACGCCTCTGCTTGCGTCAGCGAGTTAAAGAGCGTCGATTTACCAGCGTTGGTATATCCCACCAATGAAACAGTTTTAACAAGTGATTTGCGCCGTGACCGCCGACGCTCTTCACGTTGTTGGGATACTTTCTCCAGTCGCTTATTTAGCTGCATAATACGCTGGGCAATCAAACGGCGATCAGTCTCCAGCTGAGTCTCACCCGGGCCCCTCAGGCCAATCCCGCCGCCTTGTCGCTCCAGATGGGTCCAGCCCCTGACCAAACGGGTGGAGAGGTGACGTAACTGGGCAAGTTCAACCTGCAATTTACCTTCAAAGGTATGAGCCCGCTGGGCAAAAATATCGAGAATCAAACCCGTACGATCAAGAACTCGGCAACACAGCAGTCGCTCAAGATTTCGTTCTTGCGAGGGGGATAAAACGTGATTAAAGATAACCAGTTCCGCCTCGGAATCCACTACTGCAAGGCGAATTTCCTCTGCCTTGCCTACGCCGACGAAATACTTGGAATCAGGGCCACGACGACTAGCCTGAATAACAGCAACAGGGTCAGCACCAGCAGAAAGAGCGAGCTCTTTGAGCTCATCAAGATCCTCGCGAGCATCCTTATCATGAAAGTTCACATGCACGAGAACCGCACGTTCGCCCACTTTGGGGCGTTCAAAGAATTCCACTTAGTTCAACACCCGCAGTCGATTACTCAGAGGTATCTTCCTCATCATCGCCAACACTCAACTTTACGTTACGGGCTGGCACAATGGTGGAAATGGCATGCTTGTAAACCATTTGACTAACGCTATTTTTCAACAAGACAACAAATTGATCAAAAGATTCGACTTGTCCCTGCAGCTTGATCCCGTTAACCAGGTAGATCGCCACTGGAACCTTCTCTTTGCGCAAGGCATTCAAAAAAGGGTCTTGTAAACTGTGCCCCTTACTCATAACGACTCTCCTTTTGTTATAGTTTTCGAGCGTACCATCATTATCACCAATGAGAAAATCACCAACTGCGATCATCGTACAAATTTTAGCACAACAATAGATTATATGCCCAACTGCAAATCAGACTGTAAATATCTTAAAATTCCATCAAAACAGTCAGGGGATTCACCATCAAACCAAGCCCCTCCCTGCTCTGACCGCAACCACGTCAGCTGGCGCTTGGCAAGCTGACGTGTCGCCACAACGCCTTTGTAGACCATAGTGTCGTGATCATAGTTCCCTTCTAAATATTCCCATACTTGGCGATAACCGACTGCCCTCATGGATGGCATGGAAAGATTGAGATCACCACGTTGCCTCAGACTTACAACCTCCTCAATAAAGCCCTGTTCTATCATTTCCATGAATCGTCGCTCTATTCGTTGATGCAGTACCGCCCGATCAGTTGGTGAAATCACAATTTTTGCTATTGAAAATGGAAGTTTTTTGCGCGGGGACTCTGCGCAAAGCGCCGTCATACTCACCCCAGTCAACTCATAGATCTCTAACGCACGTTGTATGCGTTGCGGGTCATTGGGATGGATTCTGGCTGCGGCAACCGGATCGATCTCAGCCAAGCGCCGATGCGCTGCTTCCAGGCCAGCGGCAGCGATTTCCGCTTCCAGACTGGCACGAACTTGAGCGTTAGCCGCTGGCAGCTCAGACAACCCATTTTCTAGGGATCGGTAATAAAGCATGGTCCCCCCCACCAGCAACGGAATTCGGCCCGCCGCAGTTATCTCCCGCATTGCCGCCAAAGCATCTTCACGAAAACTGGCAGCGGAGTATGCGTCAGCCGGATCGACAATATCGATCAGGCGATGTGGAACGCGCTCAAGAAATGCCAATGAGGGCTTGGCTGTACCAATATCCAGCCCTTTATACACGAGCGCCGAATCGACACTGACAACCTCACAGGGTAGGCATTCATACAGGCGCCGCGCCAGATCGGTCTTGCCAGCCGCTGTCGGCCCCATCACGAAAATGGCGGGCGGATTTCGAGATGAATCGGGGAAATGCAAAGAGGATCCCATCAGTGTGCTCGGAGGTAAGTCAGTCGCACATTCTAACTTAAGGTGCCCGTTAAAGTACGCACCCTTGTCAACGCTAACATAGAAATGCCCCCTGCCCGGTAAAGTAGCAATACCCCCCTTTTGCCTGCGCCATCCCCCACGGAGTAGCGCTAACAAAAAAAATCACCCAACTCACATCAAAGGCTGTTCTCTGGTATCCTTGACGCCCCATTTTTTAGATCACTGAAGCCCTCCGCATGCATCCGATAGTCAATATTGCCATCCGCGCTGCCCGTCAAGCAGGTACCGTTATTACCCGTGCCAGCAGCCGCATGGACAGCCTCAACATCCAGGTAAAATCACCGAACGACTACGTCAGTCAGGTTGACAGGCAGGCCGAGGATGAGATTATCCAGACAGTTCGCAAGGCCTTCCCCGACCACGGCATCCTGGCGGAAGAGAGTGGCGAGTACGCGCCAGACGCCGAGTTTCAGTGGATCATCGATCCACTCGATGGCACCACTAACTTTCTGCACCAGTTCCCGCAGTACTCAGTATCCATCGCCGTCAAGCATCGCGGCAAGCTGGAACACGCCGTCGTCTATGATCCACTCAAGGATGAGATTTTCAGCGCCAGCCGTGGCGATGGCGCCCAACTCAATGGCCGCCGCCTGCGCGTTAGCAAGGCAATCGGCCTTGAGGGCGCCTTGCTCGGCACCGGGTTCCCATTCAAGGACGAGCGCAACCTCGACGTCTATTTAAAGATGTTTAGGGCGATGGTGGTTCCGACCGCTGGCATCCGCCGCGCCGGTTCTGCCGCGCTGGATTTGGCCTACGTCGCCTCAGGCCGTCTCGACGGTTTCTGGGAGCTGGATCTTAAACCTTGGGACATGGCCGCCGGCATCCTGCTCATCCAGGAGGCAGGCGGACTAGTTTCTGATATTACTGGTGGCCACGAGATCTTTGAAACCGGCCACATCATCGCTGGCAACCCCAAGGTCTTCAAGGCGATGATCCAGGCTCTGCACCCCTATACAAAAGAGATCAAAGGGTTATAACCCCGCCCTCGTTATCGAGGCCTGCAAGGTAGATAACCTTGCAGGCCCGGCAACTTTTTCCTGAATACTGTCGCCCCCCTTTAACCCCACTCCCCACCCGACACTAAGCCATTAATTGCCAATATAGTTGCCGTTCAAGCCGCCAAAACTAGGGGAAATTGGCTATCTTCGAGGTAAAAAATGGTTCAAGTTCACACCTGAAAATGCCGATAGATCAAGTAGACGTTTTTGAGGTTTAGAACCATGAAGTTGCATCAAAGAAGCATCTCCGGCACTACCGAGCAAGAGTCAATGATGCGGGAGGTGCTAGAAGGTTTAAATGAAGTAGCCACCATGCTCAGTTATGACCCTTGGCCCGGAGATTTTGAGATCATCGCCCTCTATCCCGCTGAGCGGGAAGACGTGCCGAAGCGCGAAAAAACCGTCATTAAGACACTGCTCACCCCGCAAACCAGGGCTAACGTAGTCTCGTACACCGCCTATAAAAGGCTTTACCTCAAACGCTCAGCTTAAACATAGCTCGATAAAAACCCTTGCCGTGCGACGGGCCGAGCGAGGCAACAATCTAAACACCCATCAAATAGCAGCGCAAATAACAGCGCAGTTCTGCAACATCCACTCAAGCTGAGTTAGAATGTCACCCCTCGCCGGGACTAGCATTTGAGCAGATTGATGAGCAAGACAGCCACCGCCAGCAAGACCACCGCACCACACACGCCGATGATGCAGCAGTACCTGCGCATCAAGGCTGACCACCCCAGCATGCTGGTCTTCTACCGCATGGGCGATTTTTACGAACTCTTTTTTGATGACGCCCGCAAAGCGGCGCAACTGCTCGACATCACCCTCACCGCCCGTGGTCAATCCGCCGGTGAGCCGATCCCGATGGCGGGCATCCCCTATCACGCCGCCGAAGGGTATCTGGCGCGATTGGTACGACTGGGTGAGTCGGTAGCGATCTGTGAACAGGTCGGCGACCCCGCCACTTCGAAAGGTCCGGTCGAACGCAAGGTGATGCGCATCATTACCCCTGGCACCGTCACCGACGAGGCGTTGCTTAACGAACGCCAGGATAACGTGCTCGCTGCCGTGCATCGGCACGACAACTGCTTCGGCATCGCCACGCTCGACCTCACCAGCGGTCGCCTCATCGTTATGGAGGTCACGGGCAAAGATGCGCTCAACGATGAACTGGAACGCATCCGCCCGGCTGAACTGTTAGTCAGCGAGGCACTAAACCGGATGCTCGACCTCGAAGAGCGCTATCCAGTGCGGCAGCAACAGCCCTGGTTTTTCGAACTCGAAACAGCCAACCGCATCCTCACCGCACAGATGGGCACGCGCGACCTGCACGGCTTTGGCTGCGATACCCTGCCCAGCGCCATCTGCGCCGCCGGTTGCCTGATGCAGTACGCACAGGAGACCCAGCGCGCCGCCCTGCCGCACATCCAGGGCATCAGTGTCGAACGGCGTGAAGATAGCGTGGTGATGGACGCCACCAGCCGCCGCAATCTGGAGATTGAGACCAACCTCTTTGGCGGCCGCGACAATACCCTGCTCGACGTGATGGACCGCACCGCCACCGCCATGGGCAGTCGGCTGCTGCGGCGCTGGCTCAACCGACCGCTGCGTGATCACAACCTACTTAATCAACGCCTGCACGGCATCGAAACACTGTTGGAAAATCAGCGTTTCGAATCACCGCGCGAGGTGCTGCGCAGCATTGCCGACATCGAACGTATCCTCGCCCGCATCGGTCTGAAATCAGCGCGGCCCCGTGACCTGGCGCAGCTGCGCGATACGTTGGCGCAGTTGCCAATACTGCACCAGAGCATCGAGCAACTTTCCTCGCCGCTGCTCGAAGAGGTAACCGCCCGCATGGGCCTGTACCCGCAGCTGCACGAAACGTTGCAACGGGCCGTCATCGACAACCCGCCGGTGGTGATCCGTGACGGCGGCGTCATCGCCCTCGGTTACGATGCCGATCTCGACGAGCTGCGCGGCATCAGCACCAACGCCGGGCAGTATCTGCTCGATCTCGAACAGCGTGAAAAAGTACGTAGCGGCATCGCCACCCTCAAGGTCGCCTACAACCGCGTACATGGTTACTATATAGAGGTGAGCAAGGCGCAGGCCGATAAGGTCCCCACCGACTACATCCGCCGCCAGACACTCAAAGGTTACGAGCGTTACATCACCCCGGAGCTGAAGGGCTTTGAGGACAAGGCGCTGAGCGCCAAAGAGCGCGCTCTGGCGCGTGAGAAGGGACTCTACGAAGCGCTGATGGAATCACTGATTCCGCACCTCGCCGATCTGCAAACCAGCGCCGCCGCCATCGCCGAATTCGACGTGCTCGCCAATCTTGCCGAGCGTGCCGATAGCCTCAATCTCAGTAAGCCGAATTTAACCTCCGAGCCCCAGGTACAGATCATCGCCGGTCGCCATCTGGTGGTGGAGCAGAACCTCGACGGGCCGTTTGTGCCCAATGACACATGCCTCGACACCCAGCGCCGTATCCAGATCATCACCGGCCCCAATATGGGTGGTAAATCGACCTACATGCGCCAGACCGCGTTGATCACGCTGCTGGCCCACGTCGGCAGCTTTGTACCAGCGCAGTCGGCGACACTCGGGCCGATTGATCGCATCTTCACCCGCATCGGCGCCTCGGATGATCTGGCCGGGGGTCGCTCCACCTTCATGGTGGAGATGACCGAGACCGCCAACATCCTGCACAACGCCACCGAAAACAGCTTGGTATTAATGGATGAGATCGGTCGCGGCACCAGCACCTTTGACGGCCTATCGCTGGCATGGGCCTGCGCCGAACATCTGGCGAAAAACGTGCGCGCCTACACGCTTTTCGCCACTCACTACTTCGAACTCACCACCCTGCCGGAGCAGCACAGTAACGTGATAAATGTGCATCTCGATGCGGTAGAGCATGGCGATGGCGTCGTCTTCCTCCACGCCGTAAAGGAAGGCCCCGCCAACCAGAGTTATGGCCTGCAGGTCGCGGCACTGGCCGGTGTGCCCAAAGCAGTTATCCAGGCCGCCAAGAGTCGGCTGAGACAATTAGAAAACAACGCGGCACAACCGCGTGATCTTAAGGCCGCGCCACAGCTGGGCCTCTTCGATGTGCAACCCAATGTGCAATCTAAGTCCAACCCACAACTGGAGGCGTTAATTGCCACATTGACCGATCTGACACCTGACGAATTTACACCCCGTCAGGCACTCGATAAACTTTATGAATTGAAGAGATTGGCAGACCTCAGTTGTTGATGGTCTAATAACTATATTGATGAATTAAGAGGATATTAAAACCATGACCTTCGTGGTGACCGAAAGCTGCATCAAATGTAAATACACCGACTGTGTCGATGTCTGCCCTGTGGACTGTTTTTATGAGGGGCCCAATTTTCTCGTCATCGATCCCGACGAGTGCATCGACTGCGCACTGTGTGAGCCGGAGTGTCCCGCCAAGGCGATCTTTGCTGAGGATGACCTGCCCGATGACCAGCTGCAGTTCATCGCCCTGAATGCCGAACTGACCAAGCTCTGGCCAGTGATCACCGAGAAGAAAGATCCACCCGCCGATGCTGCCGAGTGGGATGGTGTGAAGGATAAGCTGCACTACTTGGAACGCTAAATATCAGGCGTAAAAAAAGCACGGCCGCCAATGCAGCCGCGCTTTTTTTACGCTGGGATTATTCGATTATCGCGTTCCCACGCTCCCGCGTGGGAATCAGAAATAGCTAGTTTATTGGTATTATTTAATCCCGCGTGGGCACAAAAAACTACTAGCCATACATCACCTGAAATGCACTCACAAAAGCGGCGTATTGATCTTCCGGGAGTTGATTGATTCCTGCGGCTGCCTTACGCCCGCCACCGCTGGCAAAGGCGCGGCACAACTCATCGGCGCCGGTTTTGTTGTTCAACGGCGCACGCACACTGACCACATATCCACCCTCTGGCAGCGCCGTCAGCAAGGCGTGGGCGCGATCAGGATTGTTGCTAGCCAGCTGATTGCTATAGACGCCCGAGACACGCCGCGCCCATGACTCAGCCGGGAGAATAAATACCGCTACCTTGGCGGAGAGCATATCCGGGGCAATCGCTTCGGCCTTGGCGGTATCCGCCGCTGCGCCATTCCGCAGGATGGTAACAACATCGGGATCTTCCTTGATGAATGCAAACGGGGATACAAAGGGACGCAACCGTTCTGCTAGTTTCACGGGGGAAAAGAAGAGATCCTCGAGCGCCGCGCCATACCCATTGTAATTGAGGCAGACGCCCAGCTCACGCAGTGTGGCCAGCTGCTCGTCGCTAAGATTCAACCCCACTGCGGCGCGCATCGCGCTGACATCGAGATTATCACCAAAGGCCCCCACCACTGCCCACTCACGGAAACGACCATTGAGGTGGCGATCCACGATCAGACTGGTGCAAGTTTCCGCCGCCACATCAATGTGTGCAGTAAAGCCTTCATGCCCGGGCAAATCACCGGCATAGTGGTGATCGAAATAACGAACCTTCACCCCCTGCGTCAGCAACCTCAGGAGTGCTTCACGGTTTTTATCGAGGGAGATATCGAGCACCGTCACCTCATCCCCCGCCGCCGCCTGCACCTGTTTGAGCAGGGAGATGTCGCGCTTGACGCCACTCACCAATATCGCGTTTACCGGTGCCGCCAGACGCAGCTGTTGCCGGGCGCAAAGGCCATCGGCATCACCGTTAAAGACATCAATAAACTGCATCCCTTACCCCTCAAGTATCTTAGTAAATTACAGACAATATCAGGCCGGAAGTATCAACGACAGATTGCTGTTTGGCAATTTTACTCAAAGATAGGTGGAGCACACCGGGAGTTCAGCCCGCCCCCCGCTTCTGGTATCATCCCTCATTTTTTCCAGCACGGAATTTACCCAGCCATGACTGCCCCCGTAAGATCAAAGATCATTGATGGCAAGGCCATCGCCGCCGAGATCCGCCAGAACGTCAAACAGCGTGTCGATCACCGTCTAGCCCTCGGGCAGCGTGCGCCGGGGCTGGCCGTAGTGCTGGTCGGTTCTGATGCCGCCTCTCAGGTCTACGTCAGCAACAAACGCAAGTCATGCGCCGAGGTAGGTTTCATCTCCAAATCCTACGACCTGCCAGCCACCACCACCCAGGCGGAGCTGCTGGCCAGGATCGAGCTGCTCAACAACGATCCCGAGATCGACGGCATTCTGGTGCAGCTGCCGCTGCCTAACCACATCGACTCAGAAAGCATCATCGAACAGATTCACCCCAACAAGGATGTGGATGGTTTCCACCCTTATAACATCGGCCTGCTGGCCCAACGCATCCCTAAGCTGCGCCCCTGCACCCCGTGGGGCATCATCACCCTACTGGAACACACTGGCGAGAACCTCAAAGGTAAAGAGGCGGTCGTGGTAGGCGCCTCCAACATCGTTGGCCGACCCATGGGGCTGGAGCTACTACTGGCGGGCTGCACCGTCACCACCTGCCACCGCTTCACCCAGGATCTGAAAGGCCATGTCGGTCGCGCCGACATCTTGGTCGTCGCCGTCGGCAAACCCAACTTCATCCCCGGTGACTGGATCAAGCCGGGGGCGATTGTGATCGACGTTGGCATCAACCGCCTGGAGAACGGCAAACTGGTGGGCGATGTCGACTATATAAGCGCCGCACAGCGAGCCAGCTGGATTACGCCTGTGCCAGGGGGCGTCGGCCCCATGACCATCGCCACCCTGCTACAAAACACCCTTTATGTAGCCGAGAGTCTGAGCGATCACTAATCCCCAGGACACCAGAGACCAGACCTCATGAAAAAGGGTTTATTCACTGTAATTGCAACGGCGCTACTGCTCACCAGCGCCCTGCTGCTCACTAGCCAGGCCGACACCTTCCCGGCCGCAGGCACAATCACCGCCACGCAACCCTGTCCCGCCTATCAATCAAAGCGCAACCAGACCAATCCGGACAACGCCACCTTGGTTGCGGGCAGCCGCTACCCCATTATCGAGAGCGATAAGGCCAGCAACGCTGACTGGTATCGCATCACCGTCACCGGTGCCAAACCAACAGCGCGTTGGGTTGAAGCACGCTGCGGCACGGTCAGCACCACCACTGCGACCAAGAGATCACTTAGTAACGGCGATAGCTGCAATCAGGCCGGACTGGCCGACAGCTACTTACTCGCCCTCAGCTGGCAAACCGCCTTCTGCGAGGGCCACCGCAGCAAACCGGAGTGCCGCCAGGAGCAGCACGCCGCCTTCACCCTGCACGGCCTCTGGCCCAATAAAAAGAGCTGCGGCAAGAGTTACGGTTTTTGTGGTGAGTATCGCGAGAAAAAAACCTCATTCTGCGACCTCACGCCAGTCCCTATGAGCAGCCGGACCCTGCAACAGCTTGGCGGTGTCATGCCCAGCGCCATCGCTGGCAGCTGCCTAGAACGCCACGAATGGCACAAACACGGCACCTGCCAGACCGACTGGGACGCCGACGGCTATTACCAGCGCTCTATCACCCTGACCCAAGAGTTTAATCGCGGCGCGATTAGCCACTTCATGGCACAAAACGAGGGCAAACGGGTGAAAACTGCGCAGTTCCTTGCCGCCGTCGATCAAGCCCTCGGCCCCAATGCCCACCAACGGCTACAACTCAGCTGTGACAACGGCAACCTAGTCGACCTTTACATCAACTTACCCAAAACACTGCCCGCCAACGCCTCGCTGGCAGAGTTGATCCAGCAGGCCCCGACAAATTTCAGCAACCGCTGTGGCAGCAGCTTCAAGGTTGATGCCCCCGGCTACTGATCTGCCAGTAATTTCCACGCTTCGGGTATAATTCCCCGCTTTCAATTCAAAGCAGTAGAGGATCCCATGCAGGAGCAAACACAACCCCCAGTTCAGCCTCAAGTAGCCATCGTCATGGGCAGCAACAGCGACTGGCCGGTAATGCGCCAGGCCGCCGAAATACTGGCCCAGTTTGGCATCCCCTACGAAGCGCAGGTGGTCTCCGCCCACCGTACCCCGGAACTGATGTTTGAGTTTGCCGATCAGGCCGCCAACCGTGGCATCAAAATCATCATCGCTGGCGCTGGCGGTGCCGCCCATCTGCCCGGCATGATCGCCGCCAAGACCATCCTGCCGGTGCTGGGTGTGCCGGTACCGTCGAAACATCTGCAAGGTCAGGACTCGCTGCTCTCCATCGTCCAGATGCCCAAGGGGATTCCGGTCGCCACCTTCGCCATCGGTGAGGCAGGCGCTGCCAATGCGGGCCTCTTCGCCATCGCCATGCTCGCCAACAACGATGCTGATCTGGCCGCCAAGCTGCTTAATTTCCGCGAAAAGCAGCGTCAAGCCGTCTACGCCATGGAGCTTTCAGACAAGCCATGATCCCCAAGATGATCTCAGAGATGACCAAGGCCCCGGCGACCCTCGCCATGTTGGGCGGCGGCCAGCTCGGCCGCTTCTTCGTCACCGCCGCCCACGAGCTAGGCTACAAGGTAATCGTGCTCGACCCTGACGCCAACGCCCCCGCCGGGCTGATTGCCGACGATCACATTATCGCTGCCTATGATGACCCCGCAGCCCTGGAGCAACTTGCCAACCGCTGTGCCGCCGCCACCACCGAATTCGAAAACGTACCCGCCGCCGCACTCGAGACGCTGGCCAAAAAAATCCCGGTACACCCCTCCGCCGACGCCGTCGCCATCGCCCAGAACCGCGTTGCCGAAAAGCACTTCCTGCGTAACAACGGCTTCGCCACCGCCCCTTTTCTGGTGATTGAAAAGAGTGACGATCTGAATCAAACCCAATCTCAATCAACCGAAATATTTCCCGCCATCCTCAAGATCGCCCGCTTCGGCTACGACGGCAAAGGTCAGGCGCGCGTCAAAAACATCGCCGAAGCGCAGCAGGCCTTCGCCGATTTCAACGCCCCCTGCGTGCTGGAGAAGAGGGTTAAACTCGACCTCGAAGTCTCCGTCGTGCTGGCGCGCAACAGCAGCGGCGAGTGCCAGAGCTTTACCCTCGCCGAAAATCTTCACAGCAACGGTATCCTCGACATTTCCATCGTCCCGGCACGTACCTCCGCCGAACTGCTGAGCAAGGCTGAATCAATAGCCAAACAGGTCGCCCAGCACCTCAACTACATCGGCGTGCTGACCGTGGAGTTTTTCATCAGCAACGGCGAACTGCTGGTCAACGAGATCGCCCCCCGCCCCCACAATAGCGGCCACTACACCCTCGACGGTTGCGTCACCCACCAGTTCGAGCAACAGGTGCGCGCCATGTGTAACTTGCCGCTCGGCACACCAAAATTGCACAGCGCATCCGTGATGGTGAATCTGTTGGGCGATCTATGGTTCCATAAAAACAGCGAAGAGCATTGCGAACCCGACTGGGCCATCCTCAATAAAATCCCCAACCTCAAACTGCACCTCTACGGCAAACAGTCGGCACGAGCTGGCCGCAAGATGGGCCACTTCACGGTGGTGGATAGTGATGCCAGGGAGGCGGTGAAAACTGCGCTGGCGGCGCGTGCGGCAATTGGCGTAAAAGAGTAAATGCCATAAAACAAAACGGGATGGAGAGTCACCTCGCCATCCCGTTGTTTAATACCATTTAACGACTAGTGACCGCGTGAAGTACTCGGCTTAGGTGCACGAGTCGCTGGTCGCGCCCCCTGCCCTGCTGGCCTAGCAGCACCAGGCCTGCTACCAGCACCTTGAGGTCTGACGCTTGACTTACCCTGAGGTCTGGCAGTATTGCCATCGGCATCGGCACGTGGTGATCTGGAATTACCATCATTGGTGCGTGGACCACGCCCTCTGGCGTTTGTGTTTGCCCCTGCCGGCCTGGCCGTTTTAGGACGGCTGGGACGATCATCTACCTTGTCAGTCAAGTTGGTGATCGGCACGAAATGGCTCGGCTGAAAACCCTCCGCCACTTCACGCACCAAGGTCTTTTTCGTCAGCCGTTCAATCGCCCTCAAAAAACTCACCTCATCGGCGCTCACCAGAGAGATCGCCTCACCTGTCGCACCAGCGCGACCGGTACGACCGATACGGTGCACGTAATCTTCCGGCACATTTGGCAACTCGAAGTTGATGACATGTGGCAGTTGGTCGATGTCGATACCACGCGCGGCAATATCAGTGGCCACTAATACCCGGACCTCGCCAGATTTGAATTGTGACAGCGCCTTGGTGCGTGCGCCTTGGCTCTTGTTACCGTGGATCGCCATGGAGGTGATGCCGTCTTTCACCAGTTTTTCGCTCAGGCGATTGGCACCATGTTTGGTACGGGTGAATACCAGCACCTGATTCCAATTATTACTACTCACCAACTTACTCAGCAGTGCCGATTTCTTATCTTTATCCACTTCGTAGACAGACTGTGTCACGGTCACGGCAGCGGCATTACGTGGGCTCGCATCAACCTGCACAGGATCATTCAGCAGCCCTTTAGTCAGGCCACGGATATCTTCAGAGAAGGTGGCGGAGAACATCAGGTTCTGGCGCTTCTTGGGCAACTGCGCCAAGATCTTGCGAATATCATTGATAAAGCCCATGTCGAGCATGCGGTCAGCCTCATCCAGCACCAGGATCTCGACCTGCGAAAACTTCACCGCATTTTGGCTAAAGAGATCGAGCAGACGGCCAGGTGTCGCTACCAGCACATCAATACCACGGCGCAACGCCATCATCTGTGGATTGATCTTGACACCACCATAGACCACCGCCGAACGCAGTGGCAGGTACTTGCCATAAACCGCAACACTCTCAGCCACCTGGGCCGCCAGTTCGCGTGTTGGAGTCAGCACCAGTGCACGAATATGATTAGACTGCACAGCCGGGCCATCCGCGAGACGCTGCAACAGCGGCAGAGTAAAGCCCGCGGTCTTGCCGGTGCCGGTCTGGGCGGCGGCCATCATGTCGCGGCCTGCGAGTATTGCGGGAATCGCCTGAATCTGCACGGGGGAAGGGGTATCGTAGCCTTTCTCGCTAACAGCGCGCAAAAGGGGCTCGGACAAGCCGAGGGAAGCAAATGTCATGTATTAAGTACCCTATGAAATAGAAAAATGGAATGAATATAGTATTGTGCTTATTTGAAACGGGCCGGGGAGTGGGTAAAGCAAACCAGCCCGGATGGAGTGTGAACAGGCCGCATTATACGCTGATCCACACATGAGGTCTTGCTATTTATATTCTGTTCGGGCAGTATGCGCTTCTCTTCTGGAGCGGTAGTTCAGTTGGTTAGAATATCGGCCTGTCACGCCGAGGGTCGCGGGTTCGAGTCCCGTCCGCTCCGCCAATTTTTGATTCAAGTACATCCAGCAACATCCAAAGAACCCGCCTAAGTGCGGGTTTTTTATTGTCTTAATGTCCATGCAGGGGTAACATCGTCCGATAACATCCGGCCTTTGGCGGGGGTAACTATGGGGGTTACCCCAAAGGTCGGCGGGAGTGTTACCCCCATGCCACTCACTGATACCGCAATCCGTAACGCCAAACCCGGCGCAAAGCCTATCAAGCTGTTTGATGAGCGCGGGCTATTCCTGCTAGTTACCCCTTCCGGGGGTAAGTGGTGGCGTTTCAAGTACCGATTCGAGGGAAAGGAAAAACTGTTATCCCTTGGCGTCTATCCTGACGTTCCTCTTGCCAGCCAAACCAAAAAGAACGAAGAAACAGGCAAGCCCCAAAAGACCAAAGGGGCAAGGGAGCTACGGGACGAAGCCCGCGAACTCCTAGCCCAAGGCATCGACCCCGGCGCAAACCGCAAGGCACAAAAATCAGCCAAAGCCGACCGGGCCGCCAACAGTTTCGAGGTAATAGCACGGGAGTGGTTCGCCAAATACGCCCCCAATTGGGTGGAGAGCCATGCCAACCGCATCATCCGGCGCTTTGAGGCTGACGTTTTTCCATGGATCGGGGACCGCCCCATTGCCGACGTGACCGCGCCGGAGCTACTGGCCACAGTACGACGGATTGAAGACCGTGGCGCACTGGAAACCGCACATCGGGTACTTTCCAACTGCGGGCAAGTTTTCCGTTATGCCGTAGCAACAGGCCGTGCTGAACGTGATCCCACTGACGACCTGCGCGGCGCACTGCCCCCTGTAAAGGGCGACCACTTCGCCTCCACCACCGACCCCAAGCGAGTGGCGGGCATCCTGCGGGCCATGGACGGCTATGAAGGCACCCTAACCGTGCGCTGTGCCCTACGCCTTGCCCCGCTGGTATTTGTGCGACCGGGCGAACTACGCCACGCCGAATGGGCAGACATTGATCTTGAGGCGGCGGAATGGCGTTACATCGTCACCAAGACTAACACCCCCCATATCGTCCCCCTCTGCCGCCAAGCCGTGGAGATTCTGCGAGAACTGCACCCCCTTACCGGGCACGGGCACTTTGTCTTTCCGGGGGCGCGTAGCAGTGCCCGCCCAATGAGTGAAAACGCCATCCTCGCCGCCATGCGCCGTATGGGCATTGCTAAAGATGAGATGAGCGGCCACGGCTTTCGAGCCATGGCGCGAACCATCCTTGATGAGGTATTAGGCGTCCGCCCTGACTACATCGAACACCAGCTAGCCCATGCCGTGCGTGATCCCAATGGACGCGCCTACAACCGCACGGCGCACCTTCCAGAGCGCCAAAAGATGATGCAGCAATGGGCGGACTATCTAGACACGTTGAAGGTCGGGGCAGAAGTGATACCGCTGCACAGCAAACAGGCGTAACGAATAACCGCACCTAGCCCGACGGGGCGAAAACCGGGACACCCTTGCCCGGCTGGTGAGGTTTCTTTCAAAGGGGAACGCGTGAAGGGAGCTTTATGAAGGATTGGTACAACAAAAAAGATTGCGAACACCTGCGGGCATATCACGCCCATTACGATGTCCCAACGGCGGCAATGCTTTGGTGCCAGGTTCCGCCTGATGAGGTGCTTGAGGAAATATCTCAAACCAGCCCCCACCCTCACATTCGTGGAGTTTTCACGCACCCATACATTCCGTGTTTCGAGGTGCGATGCAAGATCATCCATGATGCGATTGTGAACAAGGCGCTACCCGCATCGCGTCAAGATAAAAAACTGACTGATGACCATATTGCACCCGAGCGGCGACATGTATCGCGGGAGCATTTGAAAGCATGGATTGCCAAGGAACACCCCGGCGACAAGCCTGCATTTCTGTTTGATGAAATCGAGCGCAAGACCCATGAGGCAATTAATGCCGATACCTTCATGGCTTTGCAGGCAGATCGTGACGCGGCGCGGACAGAACTGAAAAAAGCGAAGGCATTGGTGGCAGACACCGCCCGCAAAATGAATGAGATGAGCGGAGAGCGCGATTCGTTGCGAAAAATGGTTGATGATCTGGCCGAGAAATCGAAAGCAGCGGATATTCCAGATGAGAGATCTAAGACAACCTATCAGAACATCATTGCCGCGCTGCTGGACTGCATTGCGGGCGACGTTCAAAATGTCGTAAAGCACCCATCATTTGAAAGCGAGGCAAAGCTAATCGACACGATTTGTGACCAATACCGTGGGTACGGCGGGCTATCGAAAAGCAATTTGTCCCGGAAGTTCCCGGAAGCAAAGCAGTCCATGAAAAAGCAATAGTTCCGCAATTGCGGTAGCGACTTCCGCAATTGCGGTGTTTCGATGGCGTGGGCCAAATAGGCTGTTCCCGTAGTTATTTGATTTTCAACAAACGGGAGCAACCTACAATGCACAAACTACCTGAAACTGGCTATCTTCGCCTTTCCTCAATCATCGGCAACACCAAAGCCAAACCACCAATCCCTGCAATTATCCCTGTCAGCAAATCCACATGGTGGGCTGGCGTGGCATCGGGACGCTTCCCAAAACCTGTAAAGCATTTAGGCGCAAGAATTACGGCATGGCGGGTTGAAGATATAAAGGCCTTCATCGAACAAACAACAAAGAAGGGGGCATAACATGAAAAAGAAAAGCCCGACCCCCACCAAGAAGCCGAGCCAATATAAAAAGCCAGTTTATTGTAACAGCGCCAATGCCCAACGTAACCGCTTACATGCGGCACTAAGGGAAGGCCCAGTCTCAACTATCAAGGCACGGCATGAATTGGACATCCTTGCCCCAGCGCCAAGAATCTATGAACTGCGACACATAGAAGGCCTGAAGATAATCACTCACTGGCGCACTGAGACAACGCCAGAAGGCCACACCCACCGAGTAGCAGAGTATGTATTGCAAAACCAGGTGGGTGCCCTATGAGTGATTGCAGCAGCCTTAACGATGATTGGGGCAAGGAGCTTGAATTGTTACTCCTGCGACATGAAGAACAAGGGGCCAGGTATGACCTTGAAGGCATGACCGAAGCTGACAAACAGTGGTTGTACCTGCACCTGAAACGATTGGAAGGCTAACCATGGCCCGCAACCGTCAGAAGTCAAAGGGCCGCTCCGGCGGCCCACCTCCTTTTGTGCAAGTCTACTACGCCCTTTTAGAGTGCCCCAACTACGCCACCCTATCGCCTAGAGCCGTAAAACTTCTTTATGACCTCTACGGCCAATACAGAGGCCATAACAACGGCGATTTCACCATGGCATGGTCGATCATGAGCACCAAAGGCTGGAACTCCAAGGATCAATTGAACAAGGCGCGGTTAGAGCTTTTGCAAAAGGGTTTCATCGTGCAAACCCGCCAAGGCTGGAACAACCATTGTTCACTTTATGGCGTGACGTTTCAGCCTATTGATGAGTGTGGCGGAAAGCTGGATATGCAACCAACACGCACATCATTAGGCTGGTGGAAAGATGGAAAACCACCTGAACAAAATTAAAAACCGCGCCCCGTATTTAGTACCGATATGTCCCGTGGGGCGGGTCAAAGAATCATGAACAGGTGGTTAAATATCAGTCATTGCCCCGTGGGGCGGGTCAGTCATGCCACCTTTTACAATATCTTTGCCCCGTATTTAGTAGCCCTTTATATATTTACCATAGGGGGGTCTATGAATGTCTGCAATCTAGAGCCATGGACACCGCTGACTATCCCATTCAGGCAACAAGCCCCTTGGTGTGACCTGCGGTACGATTGCATCACTGTAAGCACTCGCAAAAATTTACCAAATGATTTCGACATAATCGGAGAAATAGAAGATGGGTGGAATAGGTAGCGGGCGGCGCTGGCATTACGGCGCAAAGGACACGATAAACGATTACCGAGCCATCGACGCGAGACGCTGGCAACGTGATGGGCTACTAACACCGGGTAACGCCTTTAGTTGGGAATGGAAACACAATGGCGATGTATCAGCCTCCATTCAAGTGCGAACGGAAACGTGCCATGTGGTTTTGAAATATCGCCACCGTAGTAATGGAGGAGGTGGTGACTGGATAGATAAAAACTACCCCGTGCTGCTGGACTGGACACCCTGCAACCTAGGGGGAGAGCGTGCGTGGTTTCTCTGCCCTGCGCGTGGTTGTGGGCGACGTGTGGCAATCCTCTATGGTGGTGCCATCTTCGCTTGCCGCCACTGCCACCAACTCGCCTACCCCAGCCAGAGGGAAACACCCGACGACCGAGCCGCAAGGCGGGCCGAAAAGATACGCAAGCGGCTAGGATGGGAACCGGGCATCTTGAACGGCAATGGCTGGAAGCCCAAGGGGATGCACTGGAAAACTTTCGGGCAACTGACCACCCGACACGATGCCTTTGTTCAAACGTCTATTGCCGGAATGAGAGCACGGCTGAACCTGATCGGGGAGTCGTTTGATCACTGGTTTTAGACACTCATCCCCGAATTAGGGGGGTGACACAATAGGTGCGGGGTAACTTTGGGGGTAACCTGTAAAAACAAGATGATAACAATCAAATGTTTTCAATTAGATACAATTGTTATTCGGTAGTCGTCCGCCCGCCAAATAAAATAAAAAAGCCGCAGTACCTTTAAGGTACTGCGGCTTTTTTATTTATCGCGTTTTTTATCCCGCTGTATGCAGCGCCTTGATTCGGCGATCCATCACAAAGCTGGCAAACGGAATCAGCGACGCCAGAAAGACCATGAACGAAAAACGCTCCGACCATGCCTGACGCTGGCTCACTAGTACCAACATCGCACTGAACACCAAGAACAAAACACCGTGAGTCATCCCCGCCATGGAGACAGCCTCAGGCATCCCATAGAAATATTTAAGCGGCATGGCGATGAACAGCAGCACCAACAGTGATATCCCCTCCAGAATAGCCAACAAACGCAACCAACCAACCAGATTTTTCATACAACGCCCCCCTTCTATTTCACAACAACGAGAGCTGCGCTACTCCTCCCCAGAAGCAATGCAGCCCGACATGAGTGGCCCTATTCAACCATAAAATAGCGAGCTAGCCAACCTACTCCTACTCAGGAAGGAAATATGAGCCAACCATGATTTGGTAGTTGTCGCCCGAATGATTGAATTTATGCTGGGCGGTTTCAATGACCAAGTGCAAAAAGCGCAGCGTGATGCTGCCTGAAATCGAAAGCGTCTGGTGTAAACAACTCTGCTGGGCATTTGAAGCC
>JAYUTP010000065.1:0-11693 GCA_043755075.1 Tenderia sp. (SeqCode) | reverse complement strand
GTCTCAACATCACCGGCAGCGCGATCACCCCCATCGCCACCACCGTCGCCCCCACCACACCCGTCGTCGCCGCCAGCACCGCACCGACCACCACAATCGCAATCGCCAGACCACCACGCAGCCGCCTAAAGAGCCCCGCCACCGTCTCCAGCAACTCCTCCGCCAGACCGGACTTCTCCAGCATCACCCCCATATAAACAAACAGCGGCACCGCCAGCAGACTGAAGTTGGTCATCACCCCCCAGATCCGCATCGGCAACAGCTGAAACTCCTGCCAACCGAGGAACCAACCGCCAAAGGCCATCGCCACCGCCCCCAGCGTAAAGGCCACCGGAAAGCCCAGCATCAGCAGCACAATCGTCACCGCAAACATCACCAGTGCCCAGTATTCCATCGCCATCACGCACGTCCCTCAGTAGAAGATATCGTTCGCAGACAGCGCACCATCATCGCCACCCCCTGCAATGCCAGCAGCGCAAAGCCAAAGGGAATCATCGCCTTCAACAGCCAGCGGAAAGGCAAGCCACCCGGATCAGGCGACCCCTCCCCCCAACCGAACGACTGGCTCACAAACGGAATCGAGCTATAAATCATCAGCCAACAGAACGGCAGCAACATAAACAGACAACCCAACAGATCCACCCACGCCCGCCGCCGCGCACTCATCCAGCCCGACTGATAAAAAACATCTACCCGCACATGTTCGTCATGCTTCAGCGTATACGCCCCCCCCAGCAGAAAGATCAGCGCAAAGATGTGCCACTCCAACTCCTGCAACGCCACCGAACCCTCCTGAAACAGATAACGCATCGCCACGTCGTAACAGATCAACAGCACCAGCACCAGCACCAGCCAGCCGCTCAAACGCCCAATCCCCTCGCTGATCTTTTCAATCAGCGCAGCGATGGGCTCCAAAACTTGTAACAGGGCATTAGTCATAAGGGCTTTTATATAGGTGATTGCTTGATGAATTAGGGGCGCATTCTACCCGGATGGGGGGAGAGAGGTGAAGGAAAAGGAAAATGGGGCATTGCTATTTTGCAGGACAGGGGGCATTTCTATTTAGGGTATCTCTATAAATCCGCTGAAGCCACGAGAGCCTGCCCCGCAAAGCGCTTTGGGTATGGCCGCGTTGTAAATGGGCTCAAAATGCTCATGTACTACGTGTACACTGCGCTTTTTCGCCCATTTCCGCCTCGCCTAGAGCGCCTACTTTTGGTGCCCTCGCAGCTTGATCGAATTTATAGAGGTGCCCTTTAGCGCTAACAAATGTCTCCAGATACCAACAGAATTTGCACGTCAACTGTCGGGGCGACAGCCAGCTATGGTCTAATAGCCGCTGTTTTAACCGCTGTAAAAGAGGCTCACTTGGGTGTTCTGAAAAAACTGGCATCGCAAACGGCGATCTACGGCGCAAGCAGCATCGGCGCCCGCTTTCTTAACTACCTGCTGGTGCCGCTCTACACCTACTCCTTTGCTGCCGCTGAGTATGGCGTGATCTCGGAGTTCTACGCCTACGCCGGATTTTTCGCCGTGTTGCTGCTGCTTGGATTTGAGACCGGCTACTTCCGTTTTCGCGACAAACAGTCGCCCACTCGCGATACCGCCTACTCCACGGCGCTGATCTTTGTGCTCGGCGCCAACCTGGCCTTTCTGGCGCTGATCCTACTGTTTACCCAACCACTCTCCTCAGCGTTGAATTATGCGGATCACCCCGAGTATTTCTGGTGGCTGGCGTCGATTCTAACGATGGATGCGGTGGCCGCTATCGCCTTTGCCCGTTTGCGCGCCGAGGAACGGGCTTTGCGTTTCGTCTCCATCAAAATTGGTGAAATTTTAGTGATGGTCGGCTTCAGCCTGTTTTTTATCGTCTGGTGCCCCAAGCTCTATGCCGCCGATCCAGATGGTTGGGTGAGCCTGATCTACAACCCGGCGATGGGTATTGGCTACATCTTCATCGCCAATCTCATCGCCTCAGTATTTAAATTTATGCTGTTGCTGCCACAGCTGCGCGGTCTGGTGTGGGGCTTTGATCGCGCACTCTTTTCCCGCATGTGGCGTTACTCGCTGCCGATGGTGGTGGTTGGTTTTGCTGGCGTCATCAATGAGATGCTCGACCGCGTCCTGCTCAAATATCTACTGCCCTATGACTTACAGACCAACATGGCGCAGCTCGGCATCTATGCCGCCTGCTACAAACTCTCAATTCTGATGTCGCTCTTTATTCAGGCGTTTCGCTACGCCGCCGAACCTTTTTTCTTTGCCTATGCCGACAAGAGCAATGCGCGCCAAGTCTACGCCGACGTGCTCAAATATTTTGTCATCTTCTGCGTTGGTATCTTTCTGCTGGTGACGCTCTACATCGACCTCTTCAAATACTTTATTGGGCCTGAATATCGCGAAGGGTTGAAGGTGGTGCCCATCCTGCTGCTGGCCAATCTCTGCCTCGGCATCTACGTCAATCTTTCGATCTGGTACAAGCTCACTGACAAAACCTTAATGGGGGCCTACGTCGCCATCGCTGGCGCACTGCTGACGATTGGTTTGAATATGTGGTGGATTCCACTCTATGGCTATGTTGGTTCGGCCTGGGCCACACTCGCCTGTTATGGCGGCATGGCGCTGGTCTCCTATCTCCTGGGGCAGCGCTACTACCCGGTGGCCTATGCGCGTAAACGTATCCTCGGTTATATCGCCCTGGGAATTGTGCTCTTCCTGCTACAGGGGCCACTACTGACGATGACGCATTGGCAGCCGTGGTGGATCGGTTCACTGCTGCTGGCCAGTTATCTTTTAATTGCGCTGTGGGTAGATGGTAGACCACTGTTGGCGCGGCTACGGCGCGGCGCTGTTTAGCGCCTATCTCAATACTGCTGCAATTAACTGACTTAGCCCGGCGGCTTTTGCGCCACCAGCAGGGCCTCGTTGCGCAGCCCGTGGCGGATGTCGCCCATCAGCCCCTCTTCGCGATAGACCAGCGGTCGCAACGCGGCGAACAACGTCAGTAGCTCGCCATCGGCGAGACGCCAGTCGTTGTTTTGGGGGCCGCTCTCGCTCACGCGGGTTTGAGTGAAGGTTTGGTAGAACAGCAGGCCGCCGGGCTTGAGAGCGGTGATGATCGCTGGGATCAGGGTGCGATCGAGGAAGTGGCTGACCACCACCACGTCATACTCAGCGGCAAGCGGTGGTTGGATGACGACATCGCGAGCGCTGGCAGTGACCTGCGCGCCCGTCTGAGCAGCGCGTTGGTTAACACGCTCGGCGGCAACGATAGAGATGTCCCACGCCTCCATTGCAATACCGCACTCAGCTAAGGCGAAGCTGTTGTTGGCGAGGCCACAGGCCAGCTCCAAGCCCTTTCCTGCGCTGGGTAACAGATGGATATTTTCCGCCACTACCTGCGTAGCATGGGCTTGCTGATGGCTTTGGGCGCTGTAAACTTTGTCCCACTTTTCACGGGTTAAATCATTCATTAGCCACTCCTCTATTTACGCCAAAAGGCCGGTGTCAGCAGTACCAATAGGGTAAATATCTCCAGCCGCCCCAGCAGCATGGCAAAACACAAGACCCACTTGGCGAAATCGTTGATGCTAGTGTAATTGGCACCGACATCACCCAGACCGGGGCCGAGGTTGTTCATGCAGGCGGCCACAGCGGAGAAGGCAGTGACAGAATCGAGACCGGATGCCACCAACAGCAACCCCATCGCACAGAAGCAGATGACGTAGAGGGCGAAAAAGCCCCACACCGACTCGATAATGCGATCCGACACCGCCTTGTTGCCGATCTTGAGGGGGATCTGGGCATTGGGATGAACCAGCCGCAACATCTCGCGCATCCCCTGCTTGACCAATATCACGACACGGATCACCTTCATACCGCCGCCTGCGGAACCGCCGCAACCACCGATGAAACTCATCAGCAGCAGCATCATCGGCAGGAAGCCGGGCCAGGTATGATACTCGGCCGAGGTGTAACCCGTGGTGGTGCCGATCGAGACGGCCTGAAACACCCCCTGCAATAAGGTTTCACTAAAGGTGTTGAAGGTGCCCTTCCAGTAGAGGTAAGCCACCGTGATGGCGCAAGCCGCCAGCAGGATGTAGCTGTAAACCTTGAATTCGGTGTCGGCCAGATAGGGTTTGATGCCGACGGAACGCCACACTAGGAAGTGCAGCGCAAAATTAATTCCAGCCAGAAACATGAAGATGATGGCGATCACCTTGATCAATGTCTGATCGTTGAAGTGCCCCATACTCAGATCGTGAGTGGAGAAACCACCAATGGAGACCGTCGAGAAGCTGTGGGAGATGGCGTCAAACAGGGTCATACCCGCCCCCCAAAAAGCCAGGGCACAACCGACGGTAAGGCTCAGATAGATATACCAAAGCGCCTTGGCGGTCTCGGTGATACGCGGCGTCAGCTTATTATCCTTCATCGGCCCCGGCATCTCGGCGCGGTAGAGCTGCATCCCACCGATACCGAGCATCGGCATCACCGCCACGGCCAAGACGATGATCCCCATCCCACCCAACCACTGCAACTGTTGGCGATAATAGAGGATGGACTTGGGCAGATACTCCAACCCCGCGATCACTGTAGCGCCGGTAGTAGTCAGACCTGACATAGACTCAAACACCGACTCGGTAAAGGAGAGCTGCGGTTGGTCGGTAAGCAGCAGTGGCAAGGCACCGAACAGCGCCAGTACCGACCAAAACATCACCACAATGACAAAGCCATCACGCAAGCGCAGTTCGGTGCGAAAGCGCCGCACCGGCAACCAAAAGAGCATGCCGGTGATGAAGGTGAGGGCGAAAGCAATCACAAAAGGGACGGCCTCACCATCGCCATACCATTGGGATACCGCCACGGGCGGCAGCATGGTGATGCTAAAGAGCATCAGAAAGAGACCAATAATGCGTTGGATGGCGGAGCGTTGCATAGGCGTTAGAGGAAGGTAACCCTCACCTGGAAGAGCTTCTCCACTTCACGCACGCGGCGCTTGTCTACCAGAAAGAGAATGACGTGATCCTCTGCCTCTATGACGGTATCGTGGTGGGCGATGACCACCTCGTCACCACGGACAATGGCACCAATGTTAGCCCCTGGCGGTAGCTTGATCTCCTCAACCGTGCGCCCCACCACTCTAGAGGAGTGTTTATCACCATGGGCCACCGCCTCCATCGCCTCAGCCGCGCCATGGCGCAGGGAGTGGACTACGGCGACATCGCCACGCCGGACGTGGGCCAGCAGGCTGCCGATCATCGCTTGATGAGGCGAAATGGCAATATCAATATCACCCGACTCCACCAGATTGACATAGGAGGCACGGTTGATCAGCGCCATCACCTTGCGGGCACCGAGCCGCTTAGCCAGCATCGCCGAAAGAATATTGGACTCGTCATCATTGGTCACGGCGCAGAAGACATCAGTGCTGGTGATATTCTCCTCCAACAGCAGCTCCTCATCGGCGGCATCTCCATGCAGGACAATGGTCCGCTCCAGCTGCTCAGAAATTTGGCACGAGTTGCGTAAATTGTGATCGATGAGTTTGACTTGGTAGCTCTTCTCCAGCGCCATGGCCAACCCTTTACCGATATTGCCGCCACCGGCGATGATGATGCGTTTATTGGGTTTATCGAGACGACGCAGCTCGCCGATCACCTTGCGGATATCCTTGCGTGCGGCAATAAAAAAGACCTCGTCATCGGCCTCGATAACCGTCTCGCCCTCGGGGATGATCGGCGTCCCCTTGCGGAAGATGGCGGCGACGCGGGTATCAACATTGGGCATGTGATCGCGGAGCTTGCGCAGCTGTTGTCCCACCAGCAGTCCACCGTAGTAGGCCTTGACCGCCACCAGCTGCACCAAGCCATCGGCAAAGTCGAGCACCTGCAGGGCACCGGGGTGATCGATCAGGCGTTCCATGTAGTCGATCACCATCTGCTCGGGGCTGAGCATGAAATCGACCGGGATCGCATCAGGGCCAAACAGATGTGGATACTGGAGGTATTCGCGGGAGCGGACACGGGCGATCTTGGTGGGGGTGCGAAACAGGTGCTGGGCGATCTGGCAGGCGAGCATATTGGTCTCGTCACTGTTGGTGACGGCCAAGATCATATCGGCATCCTCAGCCCCGGCGCGCTTCAACACATCGGGATGAGATCCCTGGCCATGAACGGTACGGATGTCGAGTCGTTCCTGCAAATCACGCAACAGCGTGATATCAACATCGACCACCGTAATGTCATTGGCCTCACTGGCGAGATTGGCGGCCACGGAGGAACCCACCTGGCCGGCGCCAAGAATAATGATCTTCATATCAGGAGGTCACCGATCAACATCAAGAGCACGCACTTTACTATATTCATATCTATTAATCTTCTTTTGGGTTTATGCCCAAGGACTTCATCTTGCGATAGAGGTGGGTGCGCTCAATACCCGCCTTTTTCGCCACCTGCGAGACATTGCCATCGGCGACCCGCAGCTGATATTCGAAATAAGCCTTTTCGAAAAGCTCACGGGCTTGACGCAATGGCAAATCAAAGTCGAGTTCCAGTACCTGTTCCGAGGCGGAAGGCAGCTGTGCCGCACCGAGGGCCAGCTCAACCTCGGCGCTCTCGACAATCGCCCCCTCTCCCAGAATCAACAGCCGGTGCACCACATTAATAAACTCCTGCACATTGCCGGGCCAGCTGTGGTGGCGCAGCCGGTTCTGGGCCGCCACCGCGAAGGAGCGGTAGGTTAGCCCCTCGCTCTCGACAAAGTAGTCAACGTAGTAGGCCAGCAGTTCCGGCAGGTCGTCACGATGCTCACGCAGTGGCGGGGCGGTGACTGGCACAACGTTCAACAGATAATAGAGTGGCTCATTGAAGCGCCCCTGCCGTACCTCGATACCGAGGTTGCGGCTGCTGGCGGTGATCACCCGCAGGCCCAACTTCACTGTGGCGATACCGCCGCAACGCCGCAACGTGCCCATATTCAGCGCCTGGGCCAGCTGCGCCTGTAGTGGCGCCTCCATATCCCCCACCTCATTCAGAAACAGGGTGCCGCCATTGGCCTGCTCCAGCAGACCGGGAATCAGCGGTTGGCCGCTACGCTCCTCACCAAAGAGGCGGGCAGCCCCTTCGCTACCGGCAAGTGTCGCCATGCCCACCTCGACAAACGGACCGTTGCGCCGGGCGCTACGCTCATGAATGAAACGGGCCAGCAGCCGCTTGCCGGTGCTGGGTTCGCCACTCAGTAGCACCGCAGCGTCACCGCCAGCCGCCTGCACCGCCTGATCGCGCAGCCGCGCCATCACCTCGCTCTTGCCCAGTGGCTGACTGAGGGGCTGGAGCTGGCGGCGCTGGCCTGCGCTTTCGCGGCGCCGGTTTTGGTCATCAAGGGCGTGCCGCAGGGTGATCAGAAGTTTGGCCATGGAGAGCGGCTTTTCGAGGAAATCGTAGGCGCCGAGGCGGGTCGCCTCCACCGCCGTCTCTACCGTGCCGTGGCCCGACATCACCACCACTGGTGGCATCGGCTCATCGCCCGCCTGCCACTCTTTAAGCAGGGTGATGCCATCCACATCAGGCATCCAGATATCGAGCAGGATCAGGTCGGGGCGGCGCGTCTGGTAGGCGCGCCGCGCCGCCGCGCCATCGGCGGCACTGGTGACGCTGTAGTGCTCATCCTCGAGAATCTCTTTCACCAGTTCGCGAATATCGGTTTCGTCATCCACAACCAGAATATGGGGCGCTGTCATCCTTTCACCTCGTGACTATCGTCGGTCTGCGGTCGTGCCAAAATACGCGCCGCCTGGAGCGGCAGGCGCACATTGAAACGGGCACCACCGGCGGGCAGGTTTTCGGCCCAGAGCAGGCCATTATGCTCTTCGACAATCTTTTTGACGATTGCCAGTCCCAGCCCATCGCCTTTGGGCTTGGTGCTGATGTAGGGTTCGAAGATCTTGTCCAGCAACCCCTCGGGGATGCCGGGACCGTTGTCGGTGAAACTCAGCTCCACCTGCGGGGTCTCGCCAGCGAGCCGTCGGGTCTCGACCTTAATGCGAACCTCAGACTCGCCCTCAACCGCCTCAAACGCATTTTTGACCAGATTATGGATCAGTTGGCGAATGCGACCGCTGTCGGCGCTGATCTGGCCGAGCTGAGGATCGAGATTGACCTCCAGCAACAGCGACCGAGTCGAGCTGCGGTAGAGCTCCAGCACCTCGTTGACCAGGGCATTGAGATCAAACGGGCGCAGCTCCAGCTGCGGCGCGCGGGCGTACTCGGCAAAGGCATTGACCAGCTCCTTCATATTCTCCACCTGCTGGACGATGGTGTGGGTGGCGCGATCGAGCAGCTGCGACTCCTCTTCGCTCATGGTCGGCAGGTATTTATGCCGCAACCGTTCGGCAGAGAGGCGAATCGGCGTCAGCGGGTTTTTGATCTCGTGGGCGATGCGCCGCGCCACTTCGCCCCAGGCGGCATCGCGCTGGGCCTGCAGCAGGGCGGTCACATCGTCGAACACCACCACGTAACCGGCATCCGGCTGCTGCTCCGCCAAGGCGCTGGGCAGGTGGACCCCGCGGCACATCAGGCTCTGCCGGCCCGTGGCACCATACAGCGCCACCTGCTCCTGCCACCCCTCCCGGCCCGCGCCGATCTGGGTCAGCAACATCTCGACAAAGGCCTGCAGGTGCTCGTGGGATCGGCTGATCTCAGCCAGCGCGGCGCCGATGGAACTCTTCAACTCCACCCCGAGGATCTGCTCGGCCGCGGCATTGGCGGTGAGCAACTGACCCTCGCCATTGAAGGTCATGACCCCCGATGAGAGGTGGCCGAGCACCGTCTCCAGATAGACTTTCTGGCTCTCCAGGCGCTGGTGGCTGCGCTCCGCCTCCTCGCGCGCCATGGCGATGCGCAACATCATCGTGTTGAAGGATTTGACCAGAAAGCCCAGCTCATCCGTGGCGGCGACCGTGGTCGGGAGCTGACGGTGGTAATCCCCAGCGGCGACCGAACGGGTGCCAATCGCCAGCACCCGGATGGGCGCCACCAGCCGCCGCGCCAGATAAAAGGCGACCCAGATGGCGGTGAACATAGACAGCAGGAGCACCAGCGACAGCGTCAGGATAAAACTGAATTTGAGCGGACCGCTGAAAAAGGCCAGCCGTTCATACTGGCTGGAGGCGCTCTGAACCCGCTCCATCAGCACATCGATACCCGGCGGAACCGGGAACAGCACCTGGAGCAGACGCATTTCCGTGCGGCCGGAGGAGCGCGACACATTGACCACCAACCGGGCAAAGAGCCCCTCCCCGGCAATCGCCGGCTCCAGGGCGACATAGGTCAGCCCCTTCTCCAGCTGCGCCAGAATCACCGGATCAATACGCGTGGGAATTAGCTGACCCACATCGGTGCTGCTGAAGCCAAGCGCCGGGCCGTGGCGTTGTAGCAGCGCCACCTCCTGCGCCCCCAGTTGCAGGCGGACCTCGTTGAGCAGCGTGGGAAGCCGCTCCGGCGCGGCCTTGGCGACCGTGGTGGCCGCCTGTTCGCTCTGCCGCAGCATGTCGCGCAGCCGCCAGTCGAGGGTGGTGCGGCTCAGCTCCAGGGCATCACTCATCGCCTGTTCGAGGCGCACATCAAACCAGCTGTCGATACCGTGGCGGATGAAGCCAAGTGAGAAGTAGTAGAGCACCGAGACGGGCGTCACCGCCAACGCCACAAATATCACCACCAGCCGCAGCGTCAAGCGCGAGCCGGTGGCGCGATTACGGTACTGGCGTATCAGCCGCCCCAGATTGACGGCGATCAACCCCACCAGCAGCAGCAATACCAAGCCATTGATGATCAGCAGGGGGAAATAGATACGGCTGAACTGCTCCGAATTTTCGGTAGCGCCGCCCATCAGATAGAGCGACCCGAGCAGCAACACCAACATCAGCACGATTGGCGTCCGGCCCGAAAAGAGCCTTTTCAGCGCAGTTGTAACGGCCATTGATACCACTCGCTCTGCAGATCCCACTCCGCTGAGACGTAACTCATCAAGCGCAAGGGGACCGGCAGCTGTTCACTATCGATGGTGATGCGCAGCCGCGCCACATACTCCTTACCATCCTTTAACAGGCGGCGGTCCAGAAGTGGAAACTTGCTGAGACTGCCCAACACCGCCTTGACGGCGCTGAAGCTGGGAAGCCGGAGCTGGGCGTCGGTATTACGGTTGTGCAGCAGGTACTGTTTGGTCAGGGCGTTAAAAGAGAGGGTGTAGCGCTGCTCAACGTGGGCGATGGTTTTGGACCAGCGATAATTGCGCTGCTGCTGCACCTCAATCTCAATCAGCAGCGGCAGCGCCACGCCATTGTGCAGCGCCTCCTCCAGCGTGGTGCCAAAACGGAGCGCGAAGGTGGCGTCCAGGCGGACCACCCCCTCGATATCGCGGACCGAAGCGGAAAGCACGGCAAAACCGGGCGACTGATGCTCCTCCGTCAGCCCCGCCGCATCATCGGCACCATAGGCCCACGGCGCCACCAACCACAGCAGCAGGGCGAACAGTGACGAGGCGCTTTTGATCTGGCGTAGCGTCATGGGGCGGCCGGTGGGCTCCCCTTGCGCAAGCAGGCGTAATAGAACCCATCCATGCCCGCCTGCCCAGGCAGGATCTGGCGGCCAATCGCCTGGGCCATCCCCCATTCAGCGGAAGAGAGCGGTTCCTCGTGGGCATCGTCCTGGTCGCGGCAGAAGGAGAGCAACTGGCGCACATTCTCCTGTGGCAACACCGAGCACGTGATGTAAAGCAGCACACCGCCCGGTTTCAGCAATGGCCAGAGCGCGCGCAGGATCCGCCCCTGCAACTCGGCCAGTTGGGTGATGTCCTCGCTGCGCCGCAGCAGTTTGATATCGGGGTGGCGGCGGATCACGCCCGTGGCGGAGCAGGGGGCGTCGAGCATGATCCGATCAAAAAGTTGGCCATCCCACCACGACTGCGGCTCGGCGGCATCGCCAATAATCACGGTGGCGCTGAGCTGCAAGCGCTGCAGATTCTCATGCAGCCGCTCCAGGCGAGCCGCATCCTGATCCAGCGCCACCATTTGGACCGTCGGCTGCCGCTCCAGCACATGGGCGGTCTTGCCACCCGGAGCGGCGCAGGCATCGAGGATGCGCTCACCGGGCTGGGCCGCCAGCAGTTCGGCCGCCAGCTGCGCCGCCGAATCCTGCACCGAGACCTTGCCCTCGGCAAAGCCGGGCAGTGACTCCACATCCACCGCCCGCGTCAAAATCAGGCCATCCTCACTATAAGGCGTTGGTTCAGATTCAATCCCGTTCGCCAATAATTGCTGGCGATAATCGTCACGCCGCGCCTTGGCGTGGTTGATACGTAGCACCAGCGGCGGGTGCTGATTGTTGGCCTCCAGAACTGCCTGCCACTGCTCCGGGTAAGCGGCGCGCAGCTTCTCAATCAGCCAGTGGGGATGCGCCCAACGCGAGACAGGGTCATCATCAAGGGCCGCCAGTAGCGCTTCGTGCTGACGCTGAAAATTACGCAACACCGCATTCACCAGCCCGCGCGCCCAGGGTTTTTTCAGTGAGTTCGTTACGGCAACCGTGGCAGAGACCGCGGCATGGTCAGGCACCCGCAGGTAGAACATCTGATAGAGGCCGAGCAGGATCAAGGCATGAACATCGCTGTCTTTGGCCTTAAAGGGCTTTTCCAAC
>JAYUTP010000064.1:0-18304 GCA_043755075.1 Tenderia sp. (SeqCode) | reverse complement strand
GGCACCTGAAGCTTCCAGAACGTTTTTTCGACACCCAACACCGGCCCAAGTCCCACCAGTCTGTCGATCATGCCGGCCTTGTAGAGCTCTTCGTGAAGCAGGTAATCAACCCCAGCCAGATCGCCAAGGCGCGATGAATAGGTAAGCGGCGAACTGATGTCAGGGTTGTTTGGATAGACTCCCTTGGCTGTTAATGCCCCGGCATCGTACACAAGCATCAGCTTGCCGCCCTGAGAGACATATTTCTTCAGCGCCGCGATCAGCTCATCAGTGGCTTTTTGGTGAATCTGATCGGGCATGATAAAGCCGCCATAGTTAAGCGCTTTTGCACCCAGGGCGATAAAGTCGGCGTCACGCATGAACTCCAACCTAAACCCTTCCTCACTAGCGGCATCCACCCAGCTATTAGCCCGCGGATCATGCTGATATTCAAATTCGTCCGGTATCAAAACAATTAGGCTGGCCACGCTGGCGGCCTGGGCATTCAACATGAGCACCTGCGTCGCGATCAACAGCACACCAATAAACAATCGCAACTCTAGTGATAGCTTTTTGAACATCTTGCTTGCGCATCTCCTGGCCCATTCTCGCCCGGTTGAATTAACTTGAATTAAATTATCAATCCACTCGACTATCTCGCCAGCTCATGGCCCAGCCATAAAGGGCAATGCAGACTATGATCAACATAAACATGCCAAAAACAAAATACAGCAACGGCACCAGCAACAACGACCAGCTATATACAACATAGGCGTGCATCACAACCATAAAGGGGATTAAAAAACTACAGAAAAGCAGTGTCAGTAGGGTGAAAAATATTTTCTTGAACAAAGAAAAATCGAAGATGTAATAAATCAGCGCGTGCACCCAGGGCAGAATGAGCATCAGCGTGACGCCGGTCGTCTGAAACGATTCGAGGTGATCCGCGAGACTGTAAGGAAAACGTTCCGGCACAAAAAAGAAAAATAGCAGCGCCGTCGTTTGAATAAAGGCGACAACACGAACCAGATATCTCAGCGGCAAAAATTTACTGGGTATGAATGGACTAACAACAATCATAAACAGTGTGATCGCCGCGCCTGTCCACAACAGAGCGCTTTGCAGTGGAGCGGCGACAATGTCGAGATGAGGCAGCGATAGCTTCAGCCAGTCAGGGCCGTAAGAGCTCGACGAAACGCTGGCGACAAGCTGCAATTTTTCTATCCAGAAGATGAAAAACTCGGCCCAGGCACTGCCAATAAACTGAAGTGCCGGCCATGCCAGTACGGTAAATATCAGCGGCAACAGCAATACACTGATCAACCGGCGACGCGGAAAATCGAACTGCTGAATAGCCCGGTGTGTCGGAATTATGCGCCCCTGAAATCCGGTACGGCTCTCCCGCTCCAGAGAAACCGTGTCACGGCGATCTATTTTATGTTGCTCAGAACTCATAAAAGAGGCCGACCTGTTGCCCGTTACGACTGTAGTTCGGGTTGTTGTAGTGATTGAGTTGCAGTGTCCAACCAAAACTCCGTGTCAGCCATTGACGCCAACTGACGCTCGTCTCGCGGCTTGAAAATGCGCTGATGACCGCGCTTGGTCCAATCAATTGATAGGCTTCGTCACCGGACTCATGGCGCAGGGTTAGATAATAATCCATAGGTTTGCCGTAACTCAGTACGCCAAACTGGCGGTTGGAGAGTACCGCGCCCGGCGCACTGCTATTGAAACGCATGCCAACTTCGGCGATCAACGGCATTGGGAGATAGTAAGTGGCGCCGAGCAGCAGACTACGGTCACGATAATCATCCTTGGCCTGGTAGTGTCCTAGGCCGAGCGTGGTGATCAGCTGCCGCTCGCTCAGCCACTTGCGGTTGATGAAGGCGTCAGCGCGAAAACTCGGCAGAAAAAACCCGCCGCTGCTACTGCCCAGCTGCAGGGAGCCGTACCAGTCGTCATTAAAACCGTGGCTATAGCCAACGCCATAAAAAGTGCCCCGATCATCGAAGTGCTGCTGAGGGCTGATCTCGGCATTGAACTGGTCGCCCGTTGGCAGTTGCAAATTGAGGCGCAGATTCTGATCGTTCCAATCGCTATAGCCACTGCTCAAGTTGGCGTGCATGACACCTAACTGAATCTGGCCCGAAACAGCGCTCGCCGAAGTTGCGTAAAACATGACGGTCGCCAGCGAGATAGGGATGAATAATTTATTCATAATAAAATTCTTTGCGCCGCGTAAAGTGATGGTTAACTGCAATCATTGGCTGGGCCCATTTTTGCTCGTGCCGCCGGATTTGAAAGCAGCCCCTGAAAGACCGCCTCTTCGAGAACGTTCCAGTGTTTGCCATGCCTAAAGGGGGTGGCGTGGGTCAGCCAGCAGCCAACCCTGCGCCAGTCGCCGACTTCGGCCGCCACCAAGGCGATCAGCCCCCAAGGATAATCATCGCTAACCTGATCAAACCAGGCCTTCTTGTGCATTTCCATCCAGCTCGAATAAAGTTCGCTGGAACGCAATATTGGAACATCAAAACCAGTGAGCAACGGCATCAACTGGGCGATGTGGTCGGGATAAAAGCTGGAGTCCGCCAGCGTTTGTGTTGACGGACGAAACTGAAACAGCGTCGGCTGCCAGAATTGCAGCATGATGCCTGCGCGCAACTCATTGACCTGTCGGGCAAGCAATTCGGCGCGGCCCGTGTCGCCCAACACCGAATAGTAGTGGCCCAGCGATTTGAGGGCCCGATAAACTTCAAGGTTATCCATCAACAAACCAACCCGGTTGGTCGTCGATATCAAAAAAATTTTTTGTCCCCGATCATATAAAGAACTTTTCAAGTAACTGTGGGCCTTGAGCAGACTCCGTTGCCAGTGACGCGGCATTTCGCGGGCGGGCGAGATGCTGATCAACAATTCAATCCACACCGCCAGCATGGCGTCATCGGCATCGGCGGTGGCACAGCGCCGGTACTCGGCGCCGTTGATGCAGATGCGGCTGAAGAGCCCGTCCTCTTGCTGATGACTGATCGCCCATTCGATCCAGTCATGCGCAGCGCGGTCGGTCTGCATGCCCGCCTGTTGCGCAGTAAGCAGCGCCTTGGTAGCGAAATAGGGATCGATCAAGTTACCATTAAAGAGCACCGTGATGGCGCCATCCGGACGCTGGTAGCCAGGCATAACGAATTCAACCGCGCCGAGATTGCTACACGCCATGCAGAGCAACAGTCCCAGCGTCAGCGCGAATTTTGGTTGCTGGTTAGACGACACAGTGTTTGAATTCGCCACTGTCATATTGCAATTTTGCCGCACCACCCTGCCGCGCCCAGAGCGTCCCATGTGCCACCACGCGATTAGCAACCTTGATGGTGTTGGCCGTGACGGTGGTGGCGTGCTGCCGTTGACCGATGACCGTGCCAGTACCAATCTCTATACCTCCTTCGACGATAAGAGGACCGCTGACGCGGCACTGCTCGCCGAGTTGGAGTTGTTTCTCGCTTGTCAGTGCACCTTTGATGTTGACACCGTCCATGAGCGATAAATTACCATAGCACTTAATGTTGCCTTCAATAATGGAATTGCTACCGATGCTAAGGTTGCCATGGGCAATGACGTCGCCACGCAGCTGCGTTCCGGCAGGAATGTGGAAGTCTTCCTTAATCAGCCAACGCCCGACATGTTCCGGGGTAACGCTGTGGCTGGCATCAATCTCGACATCGCTATCAGGCCGTGGCATCTCATCGTGATCATCGCAAAACAGGATCGTCGGTGCATGTAGTCGCTTAAAAGTACAGTCCGATGTCAAGGTGATCCTCTCAACGGCCGAGAGACGGCCAAATATCGCGCAGGCAGGGCCGAGTTTAACCTGGCTGGCATGTGCCCAGCGCAAAATTGCACTGTTGGCTTCGAGTTCAAAATTACCGTGGACCAACGCTGCCCGCAAGATGGTATTGCTGCCACCGACGAGCGAACATTTGGCGAAAATCTCGCGTGTAAAACGGTAACCCGCTGGCAGCTCGGTAGTATGGGTAGCAATGACAACCCGGTTAATGCGGTGCTGTTGCGCTTCCTCGCTACTCGGCATGAACGGTGTAACGCTGTCGCTGAAAAGATATTTATCAAGTTGTTCGGGCGTTAGATCGCCTTGTTTGATGGCAGTCAGTAGCTGATTGATGAAGGTATTGAAGCGTTTTGAAAAGTTCTCAATGTTGCCATCATTGACTGGATTGACGCTGAGCGGATAGGCCGATGACCTGTGCCACCATTCAACCATCGCAGGCAACAGCGGCAGAAGCAGCAATCCTAAACCCAGCGCGAAAAACAGATAGATCCACATCACTAACGTGTCCTCCGGTAGCGTGCTGTTTTTTCCCATTTAAGCTCACGCTTACGCAGGTTATCAAATAGTTGAACAATACTTGCCTGGGAGATAGCAAAAACACTGACAATAAAACTCAGATACATCAACGGCAGTAACCGGATGTGTTTGCGCTTGCCATCAAGATAAGTGGCGGCAGCAACCTCGAAGAAGGCACCGAAGTTGCCCAGCGCACTGAATGACATCAGAATAAAGAGACCCACAAAGGTATCGACCAGTGGCGAGGGGTAAAAAAAATAGAGCGTGGTGGCAATCAACCAGCCGCAGATCAGCAGCGGCGCTACCGCATAGATACCCAGCAGGGCTAAGCCATCGATCCGCTCCGGCCAACGTAGGCCGGACGTAGTCAGCAGCTGACGGATGTGGCGAGACAGGGCCTGATTGTGGCCTTTGGCCCAGCGCTGAATTTGACGGGTACGCACCGCCCAGCACTCCGGCACCTCCTCATAACATTCAGCGCGATTTTGATAGACCGTCTTCCAGTTATTCAGTAACAGGCGATAGGTGAGGTCGGTATCTTCAGCGAGCAGCGTATCGTCCCAGCCGCCAACGCTTGCAAGCGCGCTCAGTCGGATGCCACCAACGGTGCCACCATATTGCGGCACCATCCGCAAGTTCATGCGCGCCTGTTGATCGACTTGATAACCGCCAGAGCGCTCTAAATCCAACAACCGGGTTAACAAATTTGTGCCAATATTGAGCGGCACTACCCTGCCCATGGTGGCACCGACCTCGGGGTCAAAGAAGGGGGCGACCAGCTGTTTAATCAGGCCGCGTGAGGGGATGTAATCGGCATCAAAGATAACGATAATCTCGCACTTGACCAAAGCAGTAGCGTCCTTAAGAGCAGCGGCCTTGCCAGGTTTACCGGCGGCACGATGAAAGGGAGTGATGCGTGTGGGGTGGGCGGCGGTGATGGTATCGATGATCTCGCGAGTACGATCGGTTGATCGGTCATTCACCGGCACAATCCTAATCCTGTCGACGGGATAATCAACCACCAGCAGCGCACTCAAGGCATCGGCAATAACGGCCTCCTCGTTATGCGCGGCAACCAATACCGTGATGTGCGGCCAATCCGCCTTATCAATGTCGAGATAGGGGTGACGTTGTACGGCGAACAAGCGATTGAGGGTAAACCCGTAATGACGCACAGAATAAAGTATGAGAATGACAACAATGACCATCAGCACACACGAGAGTGCGATAAAAAACCATGCGCCCGGCACCATCTCTGGCAACAGCGGCGAAGCAATGCCGACGAGCTGCACATCGGCCAGCAGCGCAGTTGACACCACTGGCATCTGAATTGATTGCCGCTGTAGTGGTATGCTCAATGGCTCTGCTGCAACAATAATGCCGCTCTGCAATAGCACGATGAACCACGCAATCAACCTCCGGATTCCTATTTTGGTCATAATGGATTCTTGTATTGATTCGTGGAAGCGCTAGTCGTTGCGAGGGCAACGCCAAAACACCCCCCGTCTCCAGCATGAAGAGGAGGGTTATCAGACAACGCCTTGCCTCCTCAGCGCACTGGTGAGGCGGAGAATTTCAGCTTGGTGCCAGACTTGGCGATCACCAGCCAGTTGTTGGCGCTCTCCTTAACATAAGCTTTCCCATCTTTAATGCGCGGTTTTTTGTATTCAGATTTTGGCAACAGCCATGTCTGCTGAGCCAGCGAGCTTGGATGTGTAGCGACAAAGGTGCGCTTACCCTTCTTTTCTTTTTTCACCTGCCATGAGACCTGACTACGCCGATCCATAAAATCAGCCAGATCGGTCATGGTGTACCAGCTGAACTCACCACGCGCGGCATAGGCGTCGGCACGCGCCATCAGCCCCTGCAACACTAACGGATAGAGCGCCGCGCCGGGCGGATGGAAATAGACCTGACGGCTGGTGCGATTCTGGACAGTAAAATCGACCATGGCATCAAGCCAACGTGTTATCTCAGCCGTGCTCACACCGTAATCGGCAAACTCTTCAAAGGTTGCATATTCGCCCAGGGTGCTGACCGGGAAGGCCCACATGTTCGGGTTCATCAACATACCCTGTTGGTAGTTACGCGTCGGCCCCATGCCGGTATGGGCGGTGGTGTAGAAACCGCGGATGCCGGTTTCTTCGAGCCATTGCATAGCCCACGCGGGGTTATTGCCTTGCGGCGCCGAATATTCGCTGTTAGGGCGGCCGGTTACCCGCTCAATGGCATCTCGGTTCATAACTAGATAGGGTTTATATTGTGCCTCGTTGAACTCGTTGGCATTGTAGCCGTAATAATCGTGAATCCAACCGCCGTGACTGGCCACCTGATGGTCTTGGCGCAGAAAATACCTGATCCACGCCTGCATGGCAGGGTTGTTGTTAATATCGAGGCCGAGACCATCGCCGGGCACAATGGTATCGGGACCGGCGGTGATGTGGATGGAAAAGGGACCACTATCCCAGATACCTTGTGCATCCAGTTCTGCAATTGCTGGTTCGGCTTCAGCGGCATCAACATGCCAGTTAAGCACCATGCCACCACGGCCACGTGGGTTGTTGGCAAGACGTGGCAATTCGAGCAGTGTGGCGCCAAAATAACGCACAAAACCATGCAGCAACATGCCGTCGGTCTGGCCTTTCAGATAGCTGAGCGGAGTGTTGATAAACAGCACGCTGCCCTTGCCATATTTGTTAACCCCCGCCACCAGACCAAAATCCATCGAGGTAAGTAGCGTAGTACCAGTGTAATCACCGCGCGTCACAAAACTTGGATAATCAAGAAAGCCATAGACGTAACCACTCAGACCATAGAGTGCGTTAGAGGCCTGAACGGGCTGTGGCCGTTCGGGATATTTGGCGGAATGTTTTTTGCCCTTCTTAGACTTAATGTCATCGGTGTCGTTGCGATCAGTGCTTTCGCCATCGTCATCATCATTCATCTTGCCAAGCTGCGCGCGCGGAGAATCATGTGCAACGCGCGGCCCTTTGACAACGCCAAGAAACCCCTCATCGGCGCGGTCACGATGCTTATGCTTGAGTTTATGATGCAGGCGATGATCGTAGTTCATTACGCCACCAGGATTATTGCTGTCGGAGCGCAGATAATCAGGCGACAGCAACGGTGCACCTGGGAAGGGCATCGATTTACCTGGCGGCACTTGCAGGCTCCAGAGCGTCTTCTCCATACCCAGTACCGGGCCTAGGCCGATAGTCAGTTCACGCAGTTCGTCGTAAAGAACGTAATCAACACCGGCCAGATCGCTGAGCCTGGATTTAGGCGACGGATAAAACCCAGTGTCGGTCAAGGCACCAGCATCGTAGACCAGCATCAGATTGCCGCCTTGCGAAACATAACCCTTAATGGCGTTGATCAGCATATCGCTGGCCCGCTGGTGCAGTTGGTCGGGCAGGATGATGCCTTTATAGTCTTGTGTGTTTTCGCCAAGCAACAGGAACTGGCTGTCGCTCATGAATTCCAGACGTAGCCCCTCTTCAGCGGCAGCATCCTGCCAAGCCATGACACGCGGGTCTTTTAACGATGTGCCATCCGGCAGCAATAATGCCAGCGTATCGGCGTTACGGTTGTCTGCGCTGTCTGCATTAGCTGGAGAAACGTGTAACGCCAACAGGGAAAGCAGTACACCGCAGACTAGGTGTAGATATTTTTTTATTTCTTCCATAAACATTGTTCTCTTCCCTGTTTTTTATTGTTGATGAAAAACTCCCGCTTATTGCGCGGATGACAGATTAAGTTATCACGCGCTGAGGCTCGGCGCTGCTGGTTATTTCACTACTATTAAGTACCCTTATCAATTCATGGATAATTTTCTCACAGGCCTTACCATCACCAAAGGGGTTATGGGCACGGGCCATGCGTGAATATTCATCAACATCATCAAGCAGCAGTTCAACCGCCGCGACAATGTTATGAAACTCAGTGCCGACCAGTTTTGCCGTGCCAGCCGCGATCGCCTCGGGCCGTTCGGTAGTGTCGCGCACCACCAGCACCGGCTTGCCCAGCGAGGGCGCCTCCTCCTGGATCCCGCCGGAATCGGTAATGATAAAAAAGGCCCGTGACATCAGGTAGATAAAGGGCCGGTATTGCTGCGGTTCAAGCAGAAAGATATTTGGTTGCTCAGCCAGGATGCTGCGTACGGGGGCCTGCACCTGCGGATTGAGGTGTACCGGGTAAACAATTTGCACGTTCGGATAGCGCTCGGCGAGGCTCTTCAGGGCGCTGCAAAAACTTTTGAACTTGGCACCGAAGTTTTCGCGCCGATGGCCCGTCACCAGAATCATCCGTTTTTCGGCATCGAGGAACGGGAAGCCCTGGGCCAACTCCGCCCTAAGTATTGAATTAGTTTCAATGTCGCTGTGGGTCAGCATCAGTGCATCGATCACCGTATTGCCGGTCAGCACAATGCGGCTTGCCTCCACCCCTTCATCAAGCAGATTCTGTCGCGCCTCTTCGGTGGGGGCGAAATACCACGAGGCAAGGATATCGGTGATGCGCCTGTTGGCCTCTTCCGGCCAGGGCGAATTGATGTTACGGGTACGCAGACCTGCTTCCACATGCCCCACCGGGATCTGCCGGTAGAATGCCGCCAACGTTGCCGCCATGGTGGTCGTGGTATCGCCGTGGACCAAAACGACATCCGGCAGAAACTCATCGAAAACCTTATTCACGCCATTCAAAACGCCGGTCGTGATGCTACTCAGACTCTGACCAGCCCGCATCAGATCCAGATCAAAATCAGGGGTGATGGCGAACAACTTGAGCGTTTGATCCAACATCTCGCGATGTTGGCCGGTAACACAGACCTTCACGTCAAAGGTAGAGACGCACTGCAGTGCCTTGATGAGAGGCGCGAGCTTGATCGCCTCCGGGCGTGTGCCGAAGGTAAGGAGGATTTTTTTCATTATTATCTAACCATTTTATTATTTTGGCGGATATTAACATGCAGGAATAGCCGATCCGAGTTAAATCATCGCAACCCCAAGCGCTATCAACAATCTTTTTCAACCTGTTAAGTAAAGCGCCCGCAAGCCTAGCCAACAGGCTATATTTTGCAACACGTTGTACCAAACTTCGTTAAAATCTCTTCATATGACGTTCGAACCCCTCACCCCAACCCGGCCAGACTAAACAAAAAAACTATGTTCAAATTACTGATCCTCATCGTCATCATTGGTGGAGTTTATTACTTCTACCGTCGCGTCAAAGGTAAACCTCCCGCCGCGCAACCCCCCGTGGAGCGCTCAACCCGCGCGGTAAAGTGTGAGCTCTGTGGCTTGCACATCCCCGAACAGGAGGCAGTGCATGCCAACAACCATATCTACTGTTGTCAAGATCACGCCAACAAGGCTGACCTTCAATAAAACTCCAGCGCAATCAACATCAACCGATATTAAGCAGGCGGCATACTTGCCTTGCAGATAGATCGGACACCTGATGACGATTGATACCACCACAGCCCCGCCCATTAACCCAGCCCAGACCTGGCGACCCCTGTGGCTGTTCAATCTCTATCGCCTAGTCCTCTCCGGCTTCTTTACGGTGCTGGCCTTTTCCGATCTCAACATCAAGCCGATCGGCGAATACAATACCCCGCTACTTTATGTCACCAGCGTGGTTTACCTGCTACTGGCCATCGGCGCCTGCTTCACGATCCACTGGCGCACGCCCCGTTTTACGCGCCAGGTCTACAGCCAGACAGTTATCGATATCGTCGCCATCACGCTATTAATGCATGCCAGCGGCGGCACCTCCACGGGACTGGGCATGCTGCTGATCATCGCCGTCGCCAGTGGCAGCATGCTCCTCGCGGGTCGAACCGCCCTCAGCCTAGCGGCGGTCGCCACCCTCTTCATGCTCGGGGAACACGCCTACTTTCAACTCACCAACCCCAACCTATCCACCGCCTACACCCATGCAGGACTGTTAGGGGCCACCTTTTTTGTCACCGCACTGTTATCCCGGGCACTGGCCAGGCGCATTCTCGAAAGCGAAGCCCTGGCCGCCAGGCGCGGCATCGATCTTGCCAACATGGAGCAGCTCGCCGAGTATGTGATCCAGCGCATGCAGACCGGCGTTGTTGTCATCGATGACACACGACGCATCTGGCAGATCAACAACTCGGCCCAGCAACTGCTTGGACTCCCGCCACTCACCGACACGCCAACACTTGAAAACGGTTGCCCCGCCCTGGCGGAGGAGTATCGCCAGTGGCACACCAATCCCCTTTACCAACCCAAGCCATTCCGCGCCGCCACGGCCGAGGTGCTGCCGCGTTTTGCGACATTGGGCACAGGCAGCAGCACCCTGATATTCCTTGAAGATACCGCCGCCATGACACAACAGGCCCAGCAATTAAAACTAGCGTCGCTAGGCCGACTCTCCGCCAGCATTGCCCATGAGATCCGCAACCCGCTCGGCTCCATCAGCCACGCCGGGCAGCTACTGACCGAATCGCCACAGCTGAATAAACATGACCTGCGCCTCACCGAGATCATTCACACCAATTCACAGCGCATGAACAAAATCATCGAAAACGTGCTGCAACTAGGACGCCGCAATCAATCCATGCCCGAGACCATCCCCCTCAAACCATGGCTAGAGAACTTTATTGCTGACTTCTGCCGTGGCCAGCAAATCACCCCCGAACAGATCCATCTCAGTGTCGAGCCCGCCACGCTCGAAGTCGAGTTCGACGCCAGCCAGCTGCACCAGATTCTCTGGAACCTCTGCCACAATGGCCTGCGCCACGGCACGGAACATTCAGGTTGCGCCCAGTTAACACTCGCCGCCAGCGCCACCACAAACAGGACTAGCGCGGCCATGGACATCATCGACAACGGCCCCGGCATTGCTGCCAGCGCCCAGCAGCACCTTTTTGAACCCTTTTTCACCACCGCCACCCAAGGCAGCGGACTAGGGCTTTACATCGCCAGAGAACTGAGCGAGTGTAACCAGGCCCATTTAACCTATCTGACTACCACAAACGGCGGCAGCTGTTTTAGGCTAACCTTCAGTGACCCACGGCGACGGAGAACCCATTAGATGACCACCCGACGGCCGCAGGCGCTGATTGTTGATGACGAACCCGACATCCGCGAACTCATCACACTAACGCTCGAACGCATGGATATCGACTGCCACAGCGCCGCAAATCTAGAAGAGGCCCACGAGCAGCTGGTCCGCCACAAATTTGATTTCTGCCTCACCGATATGCGTCTGCCCGATGGCGACGGCACCGAGCTGGTCAAACACATCCAGCGCCACTACCCCAACACCCCGGTCGCCATGATCACCGCACACGGCAACATGGAGGCCGCCATCATCGCGCTCAAGGTCGGCGCCTTCGACTTCGTCTCCAAACCGGTCGAGCTGCACGTGCTGCGTAATCTCGTCAGCACCGCCCTCAAACTGCGCAGTGACGACAGCAACCCCAAAGACCGCCGCAGCCGCGACACCCTGCTGGGCGAATCGGAAGCGATGCGCCAGATCCGCCACAAGATCGCCAAAGTCTCGCGCAGCCAGGCACCCATCTATATAAGTGGTGAATCAGGCAGCGGCAAAGAGCTGGTCGCCCGCCTCATCCATGAAAAAGGGCCACGCTGCGAACAGCCCTTCATCCCCGTCAACTGCGGCGCCATCCCCGAAGCATTAATGGAGAGCGAATTCTTCGGCCACAAAAAAGGCAGCTTCACTGGCGCGCAAAACAACAAAGATGGCCTGTTCCAGGCCGCTGATGGCGGCACCCTGTTTCTCGATGAGGTCGCCGACCTGCCACTGCTGATGCAGGTCAAACTGCTGCGGGCCATTCAGGAGAAATCAGTTCGCCCCATCGGCGCACAACAAGAACTCTCCGTCGATGTCCGCATCCTCAGCGCCACCCACAAAAATCTTGCCCAACTGGTGGCAGAAGGCGAATTCCGCCAGGATCTTTTTTACCGCATCAACGTCATCGAACTGCACGTGCCCAGCCTGCGAGAACGGCGCGACGACATCCCACAGCTGGCCGAACACTTTCTGAAAAAAATCAGCACCGCCATGCGGCTCAGCAAACCGCTACTCTCCCCCGCCGCACGGCACACACTGCAAACCTACCGTTTTCCCGGCAACATCCGCGAACTGGAAAACATCCTCGAACGCGCCATCACCCTGTGTGAAGAGAACACCATTCAGGCCGACGACCTGCATCTGCCACACACCGAAACCGCGACAGAGGAGAGCAACGACAACCAACCGCTCGACACCTACCTCGACCACCAAGAACGCGACGTTATTGAAAAGACATTGGTAGAAACCCGCTACAACAAAACCGCCGCCGCCAAACGGCTCGGCATCACCTTTCGCCAGCTGCGCTATCGCCTGAAAAAACTTGGTATAGAATAAATGGTCGCTCAATTGTCACAATGTGACGCACAACGTCACCAAGCAACGACACCTTCAGGCAACACACAAAGTAAAACATAAATAATTCATACAACACCGCCCCAGCCACCCCTTTTCAGACCATTATTTTGTGACATAATGCACACAAACCAAGGACGGACGGACATAATCCCACTAAAAACTTATTTCCTCTTTCATTGGCACACGAAGTGCAACACTTCACTCGACGGCCAAAATGCAATTCCGCCTAAAGTCTCAAACACCCAGACCGATAAAGCATAGCGAAGAACATTTTCAAGCCCAGGTTAAAGTTCTCACAGTAATGGATTCACTCACAGGCACATTAGGAGATAGACAAATGAAAATGCAAAAAGGTTTTACACTGATTGAGTTGATGATTGTTGTCGCGATCATTGGTATTTTGGCGGCGGTGGCGATTCCGGCGTATTCGGATTACACCATCAGGGCCAAAATTGGCAATGCACTCAGTGCTGTGGACAGCATGAAAACAACGATTGCCCTTTGTGCTCAAGAAAATGGTACCGCTCTCACCACTTGCGATAGTGGCAACGGTGGCGTTCCAAACTTCACTCCGACCAGAGAAGTCATCACCGCAGTCGCCACAAATGGCGTAATCGTGGCCACCTTACGCAATATCGGTACAGGTATAGATACTTATACAATCACCTTCACACCCACCATAGCCGCTGGCGCATCCAACATGACGTGGAACAATACCTACACCGGGATAACCAATACTGCCGCCCAGGACGCGATTACAAAGAATAATATATAACCCCCGCACCACAAACTAGAGTGGAGCCAAATACAAATTAGCCCCACTCACTCAAAGCCCCTCGCAAGAGGGGCTTTTATTTTCCAGGACCGTAGGGCGCAATAACCAACGGGCATGCCCAAAGCGCTTCACGGGGCAGGCTCTTGCGCCGAATGACAATCAGCGCCACTCATGCAACGTTGAACCATACGGCGCAAGAGCCTGCCCCGCGCAGCGCCTTGGGTACGAAGCGCTTTGGGTATGCCCGCCGATTATCGCCCAACCAAGCCACTCCCTCGGCAACTGTTTCTTAAAGTATCGTCCCCAGCGGTCGAAAACCCTGATAAGCCAAAACAGGTAAAAAACCGATCTCATCATGAATACTTCCGCACTTTCTGGACTGGCACAACGCCTTGTTAACGATGGGCTCATGAGCACTGAGGCGGCACAAAAGGCCTTTGCCGACGCCACTCAAGAGAAGATCCCGCTGGTGCGCCATCTGGTCAGCAAAAAAATCCTCAATGCCAAGGAGATCGCCACCTCTGCCGCCAATGAGTTTGGTGTGCCGCTGTTTAATCTCGACAGCATGGATATGGAATCGGCTGCCGTTGCGCTGGTCAATGAGAAGCTGATCAAAAAACATAACGCCTTGCCGCTGATCAAGCGCGGTAACCGCCTTTATGTCGCGGTCTCCGATCCCACTAATCTGCTGGCGCTGGATGAGTTCAAATTCGCCACTGGCACCAATACTGAGGCGATTCTGGTTGAGGAGGACAAACTCTCCAAACTCATTGAGAAGAGCCTGGAGGCGATGGACAAAACCATGGAGGGGCTGGATGACGCCTCTCTGGAAGACCTCGACATCACGGGCGGTGACGAAGAGCAGAAGAATGACGACATCAGCGAAAAGGACACCGAAGAGGCCCCGGTGGTCCGCTTTGTCAATAAAGTTCTGCTGGATGCCATCAACAAGGGGGCCTCCGATATTCACTTTGAACCTTACGAAACGCTCTATCGCGTTCGCTTCCGCCAGGATGGCATGCTGCATGAGGTGACCAATCCGCCGATCTCGCTGGCGGGTAAGATCGCGGCGCGCATCAAGGTAATGTCACGGCTCGATACTTCGGAACGCCGTGTGCCGCAGGATGGCCGTATCAAACTGAAGATCTCCAAAAGCCGCGCTATCGATTTTCGTGTCAGTACCTGTCCGACCCTGTTTGGTGAAAAGATCGTTATGCGTATCCTCGATCCCAGCAGCGCCAAGCTCGGGATCGATGCGCTGGGTTACGAACCGGAGCAGAAAAAGCTCTACATGGATGCGCTGAACATGCCCTACGGCATGATCCTGGTGACTGGCCCGACCGGTAGTGGTAAAACGGTTTCGCTCTATACCGGCCTGAACATTCTTAACACCCCTGACCGCAACATCTCCACTGCGGAAGACCCGGCGGAAATCAATCTGCCCGGCGTCAATCAAGTCAACGTCAACCCCAAGGTTGGCCTCACCTTTGCGGCAGCGCTGAAATCATTCCTGCGTCAGGACCCGGATGTCATCATGGTAGGGGAGATTCGTGATCTGGAGACGGCGGAGATCGCCATCAAGGCGGCGCAGACTGGCCACATGGTGCTCTCTACGCTGCACACCAACGATGCGCCACAAACACTGTCGCGGCTGATGAACATGGGCGTGGCGCCGTTTAACATTGCCTCGGCTGTGTCGCTAATCATTGCTCAGCGTCTTGGTCGTCGCCTCTGTACCCATTGCAAAGCGGTGCATGACATCCCACCGCAGGCGCTGCTCGATGCCGGCTTTCGTGAAGATGAGGTGGATACGTTGAAAATTTACACGGCGGTCGGCTGCGATCAATGCACCGAAGGTTACAAAGGCCGCGTTGGTCTGTATCAAGTAATGCCGATATCGGAAGAAATGGGTAGAATCATCATGGCGGGCGGTAATGCCATCGATTTGGCGGATCAGGCCAGAAAGGAAGGTATTCCCGACCTGCGCGAATCCGGACTAAAAAAAGTGCGACAAGGAGTCACCAGCCTGGAAGAACTTAACCGGGTTGTTACGGAGTAACCATGGCCGAAAAAGCAGTAGCAAAAAAAGCAAAAGAGCAGGATATTTATCTCTGGGAGGGGGCCGACAAACGCGGTAACCGCGCCAAGGGGGAGATCCGTGGCATCACCCTCACCATGGTCAAGGCCGACCTGCGCCGCCAGGGCATCACCCCGATCAAGGTCAAAAAAAAATCCAAACCGTTGTTTGGCGGCAAGGGCGGGAAATCGATCTCAGCCAAGGATATCGCCATCTTCAGCCGCCAGATGGCGACCATGATGAGTTCTGGCGTGCCGCTGGTGCAGTCCTTTGAGATTGTCGGCCGCGGCCATGAGAACCCGGCCATGCAGGAGATGTTGATGAAGATCAAGGGCGACATCGAAGGCGGTAATTCGCTGGCCGAGGCGCTGTCGAAATTCCCTCTCCAGTTCGATTCGCTCTACTGCAATCTGGTCAACGCTGGTGAACAGGCCGGTATTCTGGAAGGGCTGCTGCACAAGATCGCCATCTATAAAGAGAAGATCGAGGCGATCAAGGGTAAGATCAAAAAGGCACTCTTCTATCCCGCCGCTGTTGTGGTGGCCGCCATCATTGTTACCACCATCCTACTGATCTTTGTTATCCCACAGTTCTCGGCACTGTTTGAAGGTTTTGGCGCCGATCTGCCAGCGCTGACTCAATTTGTCGTCGATATGTCGGAGCTGCTCATTGAATGGTGGTACATCCTCTTTGGGATTTTAGGTGCGGCTGTCTATGCCATTATCCAGCTAAAAAGAAAATCACAATCCTTCAATGACCTCATCGACAAAATAATGCTCAAGCTGCCAATCTTTGGCGACATCTTTCAAAAGGCCACCATTGCCCGCTTTGCCCGCACCCTGGCCACCATGTTTGCCGCCGGTGTGCCGCTGGTGGAAGCCATGACCACCGTGGCCGGTGCGGCCGGTAATGTGGTCTATGCCAACGCCATCCTGCGCATGCGTGATGAGATTGCCACGGGTATCTCGCTGCAACTCTCCATGCGCCAGACCGGACTCTTCCCCAACATGGTCTGTCAGCTGATTGCCATCGGCGAGGAGGCGGGCTCTCTCGACGCGATGCTAGGCAAGGTCGCCGACTTCTATGAGGAGGAGGTGGACAACGCCGTCGATGGCCTCAGCAGCCTGATGGAACCCATCATCATGGCGGTGCTCGGGGTGCTCATCGGTGGCATGGTCATCGCCATGTATCTGCCAATCTTCAAGATGGGTTCAGTGGTTTAAGGCCACAGATACCCCATGACGCTTACATCATGACCTTGGCAAATTATTTCGCACAGAACAGCGCCTTTTTTATCATCGTCGTTGCACTGCTTGGTGCGCTGGTGGGCAGTTTTCTCAATGTAGTGATCCACCGCCTGCCGATCATGATGGAACGGCAGTGGCGTCAGCAGTGCGCTGAGTTCAATGATGGTGATCAGACCCAGACTCAATCTCAGCCAGCGCCTGCTGAAATCACCCCCTACAACCTTGCCAAACCCAACTCCAGCTGCCCTCACTGCGGCCATCAGATTCGCCCGTGGGAAAATATCCCGGTCATCAGTTATCTGCTGCTCAGAGGAAAGTGTTCTGGCTGCGGTGCGCACATCTCGCTGCGTTATCCGATCATCGAGGCGATCACCGCGCTGCTCTCCGGCGTTGCCGCCTGGCACTTTGGCTTTGGCTGGGAGTGCACCGCCGCGCTGTTGCTGACCTGGACGTTAATCCCTTTGACAGTAATCGACCTTGACCACCAGCTGCTGCCTGACGACATCACCCTGCCCCTCCTCTGGGTGGGGTTAGCCCTTAATCTCGCTGGCATATTGACCGATATCAACTCCGCCATCATGGGTGCAATCGTCGGCTATCTCAGTCTCTGGTCGGTCTACTGGGGCTTTAAGCTGATCACCGGCAAAGAGGGCATGGGTTACGGCGATTTCAAGCTGCTAGCACTGCTCGGTGCTTGGATGGGGTGGCAGATGATACCCCTGATAATTATGCTTTCGTCTTTGGTGGGCGCCGTGATCGGCATCGGCCTGATCCTGTTTCGTGGCCGCGACCACAACATCCCGATTCCGTTTGGCCCCTACCTCGCCATCGCCGGCTGGATCGCCCTCTACTGGGGCGAAGCCATTACCGCAAGTTATCTGCGCATAAGCGGCATGCCGTAGTGCCATGCTGATCGTCGGTCTTACTGGCGGCATCGGCAGTGGTAAAAGCACTGTGGCCAAGCTGTTTGCCGAACAGGACGTGCCGATTATTGATACCGATATCATCGCCCGCCAAGTGGTTGAACCAGGGCAGCCCGCACTTGCCGAGATCACACACACCTTTGGCACAGAGATTCTGACCAGCGCTGGTCAACTCAACCGCTCCGCCCTACGCCAAATCATTTTTAGCGATATCGTTAAACGTCAGCAGCTGGAGGCGATCCTCCACCCGCGCATTCAGGCCGAGATGCTGCGCCAGTCGGCGACACTCACAGCCCCTTACTGCATCTTTGTCATTCCACTACTACTCGAAGCCGGGCAGCAATATTTGGTCGAGCGCATTCTCGTGATCGACTGTGACGAGGCCATCCGCCGCCAGCGGCTTAAACGCCGTGACCAGATGAGTGATACCGAAATCGACCGCGCCTTTGCCGCCCAAGCCAACCGCGAACAACGGCTGGCGGCAGCCGACGAGATCATCATCAACAGCAATCTGGATCAACTCCG
>JAYUTP010000063.1:0-10696 GCA_043755075.1 Tenderia sp. (SeqCode) | reverse complement strand
GAGATTTTGCGGTTGATGTCTTTAATGTCGGAGATGGCCAGGCCGCACTCATTTTGAATGTCGATCAGCTTGAGCTGGGCGCTGCGGATCTCATCTTCATGCTCTTTGAGGATGCTGACGAAACTGCTCTTTGACTTGATCTGTTGATCGAGCCAGTCGAGGTTGGTTTCGTTGTCCGGGAACGAGGTGATGAACTCTTTACGCGGCATGTGTGCCTGATCAACGCAGATGTCCATGATGACGCGTTCATAGCTGCGAATCTGTTCAATAACGCCGCGCAGTTCAGTGACCAGTCGCTCGTTGAACTGTGGGGCAAGTTTGAACTCAAGGAAGGCTGCTGCCATCTCTTGGCGCAGGGGCTCGAGTTTGTCGTCGTGAATGCCGTGCTTTTTAAGTATGGCTTTATACTTGTCGTGGCTTTTGGCAAGGCTCTCCATACGCAGACGGGTCTCTTCGGGATCTGGCCCCGTGTCGGTGCTTGCTTCGTCGTTGGAGTCGTCACTATCATCGTCGGAGTCGTCGTCACTCTTGCTGCGCGCGGCGGCTGGGGTGGGAATGACGGGGACGGGGAGTGCGTCATTGGCATCTGCATTAGGATCAATAAAACCGCGGATGATTTCAGCCAGGCGCGCTTCACCTGCACTCACCCGGTCATACTCGCCGAGCAGACGGGCGATGCTGTTTGAATAGCTGGCGAGGGCACCATTGACTTGGTTCAAGCCGTCTTCGATGCGCTTGGCGATTTTGATTTCGCCTTCGCGGGTCAGTAATTCGACGGTGCCCATTTCACGCATATACATGCGCACGGGGTCGGTGGTGCGGCCAAATTCACTATCGACAGTGGCGAGGGTGGCAGCAGCTTCGTCGGCGGCATCATCATCGGTGACGGCGTTGTCGGAGAGGCTCAGACTGTCGGCATCAGGCGCAATCTCATGGACGGGTATGCCCATGTCGTTGATCATGTTGACAATGTCTTCGATTTGCTCGGGATCGACAATGTCATCTGGCAGATGGTCATTGACTTCGCGATAGGTTAGGTAACCTTGCTCCTTGCCTTTCGCGATGAGTAATTTGATCTGTGATTCTTGCTGCTCGCGGCTCATATGTCTCTAAAATCTCACGTTCGTGGATGTCGAAATGTCACTTGGCTGGCCAAAAATAGCCGGTTACTTTATATCAAAATGGCAATCTTCGCTCATCTTTTTCATCTGTGGCGCGGAGTTATCGACCGCTTTGGGGTTGAGCCAGGGCACGTTTTTCGGCCTGAAGCTGGCCGATCCTGAGCTTTTCCTCTTGGGTCAGTTGGCCTGTTTCGCTCTTGCGGAGTAGTTGCTCATACTCCTGCTCGACTCGCTGCCGATCCAGCAATCGTAGCACCCCTTGAAACTCGGCCTCCATCCCTTCAATCGGGGTGTTGATGTGGGCGCGGGCCAGTTTGCTTAGGTGCTTGGCTTCAGGGCGATCACGCCAGTGCTCCAAAATGGTGCCACAGTTGATATGGGGGTTCGCTTGGCCGAGTTCAAGTAGTTCGACCAGAAGGCGGATGCCGGGTTCAGTCAATGCTAGGTAGCGCTGTGGCTGCGTTGCAGTTTGTGCCAGCTGTGGTTGGTTTAGCAGCAGGGTGATGGCGGTGCGCACTGGCGAAAGTTTGCGCTGTTCGACGGGCGCATTTCCATTGTTTTGGTTAAGCGGCTTTTCCCCGAGGAGGCGCATCAGATCTATTTCGCTCATGGAGACATCTAGAGCTAGGGCTCCAATTATTTTTCGGCGCGACAGGACGTTGCTGATTTTGCTCAGCTTTGGAAGTGCTAGATCGAGTAGCTGGGAATGCCAGTCCATTGAGCTTTTGTCGATTTGCAATAGCAGATGATCGACAAGGAAGTGAGATAAGGGGCAGGCCTTGTCTATTTGTTGCTCGAAGCTTTCTGGCCCGATTTCTCGCACTAGCGTATCGGGGTCTTCGCCGTCAGCCAAAAACATGAAGCGGGCGGTACGCCCACCCTTAAGTTCTGGCAGCATAATATCGAGGGCCTTCCAGGCGGCGTCTCGACCGGCGCGGTCGCCGTCAAAACAAAAGATCACCTCTTGGGTTGTGTGGAAGAGTGGTTTGATGTGATCGGTGGTGAGTGCGGTACCCAGCGTGGCGACGGCGTAACGAATGCCGTGCTGGGCCAGCGCCACTACGTCCATATACCCTTCCACGACCAACAGCCGGTCAATCTGGCGCAGTGCTTGACGCACTTCGTAGAGCCCGTAGAGCTCCTTGCCCTTGTGAAAGAGCGGTGACTCAGGGGAGTTGAGGTATTTGGGCGTGTCGTTGTTATCGATTACCCTGCCGCCAAAGGCGATGATGCGACCGCGCCGGTCGCGAATCGGAAACATGATGCGATTGCGAAAGCGGTCGTAGTAACGGCCGGGTTCTTTTTCAATGGTCATGCCGGTGGTGGCAAGCTGCGACTGCCGCTGGGCTGATCCGCCAATCGCTTTGATCAGATTGTCCCAACCGGGCGGCGCGAAGCCGATGCCGAACTCGCTGGCAATCTGGCCGGTCAGTCCGCGTGCTTTGAGGTAGTTCACGGCTTTTGCGCTGTCGGCGTGGCTGCGCAGCTGTTGGCGAAAGAAGTCGGCGGCCTCCTGCGTGGCGCTATAAAGATCTTTGTCGACCGCCTTGTGGGTGGAGTCCTCTTCGGTGGTGGGGAGGGCTACCCCGGCCTTTTGGGCCAGCTCCTTAATAGCCTCGATAAAGTCGAGGTGCTCGTATTCCATCAAAAAGTTAATGGCGCTGCCGTGGGCGCCACAGCCAAAGCAGTGATAGAACTGTTTGTTTTGGCTGACAGTGAAGGATGGGTTCTTTTCTTCGTGAAAAGGGCAGCGTGCCTGAAAGTCGCGGCCCGCTTTGCGCAATGGCACACGGCTATCGATTACATCGACGATGTCAATGCGATTTAGTAGCTCATCAATAAAGTGTTGGGGAATGCGACCGGCCATGTTGGCCTCTTTGGGAATGCGGCGGGTGTTGCCAGTTTAGCCACGGATCGGCGGGTGTCAAAGGGCGGCGAGCTTGCTCTTGACCAGCTGGCCAATCTGCCCCATGTCGGCACGGCCTTGAAGCTTGCCTTTGGCAGCCCCCATCACTTTGCCCATATCCTGTGGGCCAGTGGCGCCAATATTCGTAATGATTGCTGAAATTTCTGCTTCAATCTCGGCGGCACTTAGCTGGGTGGGCATGTAGTCCATCAGAATGTCGATCTCTTGCTGCTCTTTATCGGCAAGATCGTTGCGCGCGGCGTTTTGATACTGATTAATAGAATCGCGACGCTGTTTGATCATTTTATCGAGTACGGCGATGATCTGCTCGTCACACTCAAGTGTGACACGGTCATCAATCTCTATTTGTTGGATGGCTGCAAGAGTAAGACGAATGACCGCCAAGCGCTCCTTGTCTTTGGCGCGCATGGCGGTCTTCATGTCATCTCGTATGCGTTCTTTCAGAGTCAGCATTTTTGCAGCTGGCCTAGCGGCCAAAGTTTGTTGAGCGCTTAGTACAGACGCTTGCGCTGAGAAATGTCGCGCATTACTTTCTTGTGCTGACGCTTAACGGCGGCGGCTGCCTTACGCTTGCGAACGGAAGTGGGCTTTTCATAAAACTCGCGGCTGCGGATTTCAGCCAGGGTGCCGGCCTTTTCGCAGGTACGCTTGAAGCGACGCATCGCGACTTCAAACGGTTCGTTTTCTCTGACACGTACTGATGGCATAGGTATTCGGTTCCCAATTTAAAGTTAAATTCTCACTTAGCACAGTGAAGGGGCGCCATTCTAGAGTAATCGGAGGCAAATGCAAAGAGCTAAGTTTTGGCTATATTTTTCTGCGGTCTGCGCAGATAGGGCAGTCAGGGTCTTTGGCTAGGTTGACTATCCGTGGCGTCATGGTGAGTGCGTCGATCAATAGTAGTCGGCCGGTGAGCGGTTGGCCCATTCTCAGCAGGAGTTTGATGGCCTCAGCGGCCTGGATGCTGCCGATGATGCCAACCAGCGGGGCAAAGACCCCGCGGTCGCGGCAAGTATCTTGGGGGAGCTCTTCATCTTCGCGATAGAGGCAGCAGTAGCAGGGGCACTCCTGTATGCGCGGGTCAAAGACGGTAACTTGCCCCTGTAGGCGGATGGCGGCGCCACTGACCAGTGGGGTGATGGTGGCAAAACAGGCTTGGTTGATGGCGAAGCGGGTGTCGAAGTTGTCGCAGGCATCAATGACGACGTCGGCGGCAACGATGGCCTCTGTGAGTGCGGTGCCTTCGGCCCGTTGGCAAAAAGAAATGGCCTCAATCTCGGGATTGAGCTCTAGCAATGTTCGGCATAAACGCTCTGATTTTTGAGCTCCTATGTCATTGGTGCGAAAGGCTATTTGGCGCTGTAGGTTGCCTAGATCTACTTGGTCGTGGTCAAAAATCGTTATCTTGCCGACACCGCTGCTTGCTAGATACATGGCGGCGGGCGAACCCAATCCGCCAGCACCGATGATCAGCGCTTTGGCGTTGGCTAGGCGAGCCTGCCCGGCCAGGTCAATTTCTGGCAGGAGCAAATGGCGACTGTAGCGGCTGAGTTGGAGCTCGCTGAGTTCTTGCGCGATCACGGCATGTAACGGTAGACGCCGGTGATTGGAGAGCGTCCATCATCAGCCCAGCCGCCGACGCTGTATATGGCTCCATCGCAGACGGTGACACCCATGGCCGCCACTGGCGCGGGCAGGGAGGCGATTTGCTGCCATTCTTTATTGGAAGGTGAGTAGTAGGCGCTACGTGGATGAATGCTGTCGTGGCTATAGCCGCCAAAGACATAAATATCGTCACCCAGCTTGGCGCTGCCAAGACCAGCGGCGACCCAAGGAAGGGCTAGCTGGTCATCCTGAGTCCATTTGTCTGTGGCTGGGTCGTAGACTTCAATGGTGTTGAAGTTGTGGAATCCTTCAGGGCGGAAGGCGATGCCACCCGACGCCAAAATCTTTCCGTCCATGGTGACGGCGGAGAGGGCGAAGCGAGGAGTTGGCAGAGGCGCGATCTCCTCCCATGCCTCTTTTTTGGTATCGAGGCGCTCGCAAAAATCAAAGCCAGGATCTGTTTGGGGGCCGCCCTGGGTGGCATCGGGATGGTGGCCGCCCAAGATATAGATGGTCTCATCAATTATCGCAACGGCAGGATAGTCGTGAGGCATGAGCAAATTTGGCCCCGTTTCCCAGCTATCTGTTTCCGGGTGATAGATCTCTACCGTGGTTAGGAAGATAAACTGCCCGCTTTCCTGACGAAACCCGCCGCCCATGATATATATGCGGTCACCAATGGTCGCGGCCATGGTGCCAGAGCGCAAAGTGGGCATGTCGCGGAGTTTGCGCCAACTGTTGTCTTTTGGGTTGTAGCAAGCGGATGAGTTGAGGCTTTTGAAGCCTGGGCCACCACCACCGAAAGCGTAGATTTCCCCCTTATAGCTGGCCACGGATGGATGAGATCGAGCGATAGCCAGCGGGGCAAGCTGAGACCACTGCCCGTTAATATTTGATGTGTTCATGTGGGATTTCTACAATTGTTGGGGGATTTATAGTGGAACTCTACCCTTTTTTACTCCGCTGTCAATATCTGAGGCGCAGGGTGTTTGTTGTTATCTTATTGATTTTTCAAGGATGGATAGCATTGCAGGGCGTGGCTTGTGTGAGAACGAGTGATTCGTTATGATTGAGCGGGAATGTAATGTATTGTTGTGTGGTGATGGTGGTGGGCTAAGTCTTTTATAGTTAAGCGCCGATAACTTTAAGTAACTTCAAGTCGTTTACTTACCCTAGCCAAGACTGGTGCCCTGTGTGCGTACGCGGTCCCAACTGAAGACAATGTAGTTTGAGATGGAGAGGCTGTGATGAAGCAGATTCAAGAAAATCGAGTGGCAAATATATCCCCCGTCAAAGATCAAGCTGTAGGCGCTGGTCCGGTCGTCAATCCGCTACCGCCGTTACAAGATCGCTTTGGCCGTACTTTTGATTACGTCAGAATAGCCGTAACGGAGAAATGCAATCTCCGCTGTACATACTGCATGCCTGAAGAAGGAGTGGACTTCCAGGGGCGCGAAAAGATTTTGCAGAGCGACGAAATTCTACGGCTAATAGGTGTGTTGGCTCGTATGGGTATTAAAAAAGTTCGGTTTACTGGCGGAGAACCATTAGTACGTAAAGATATAGTGGATTTGGTGGCGGGAGCTGCAGCGACGCCTGGCATAAAATCAGTACATGTAACGACCAATGGACTTCTCTTCAATAGGTATGCAAAGGGCTTGTTGGATGCTGGGCTTACTGGCGTAAATATCAGTTTAGATAGCTTGGATGCGGATAAGTTTGTTCTCATCACTCGTCGAGAGGGCGTCGAGAAGGTTCTGGCGAGTATCAAACTGGCTCTGGATATGGGATTTCCACGGGTTAAAGTGAACGTTGTCCTGATGCGTGGTTTCAATGAGGATGAGCTGCACGCATTTACTGAATTGACGCGTGATTATCGATTGACGGTACGTTTTATCGAGTTTATGCCTTTTGATGCCCATCAAATATGGGAAAGCGGAGTTCACTTTGCTAGCGCTGAAAGTTTGGTCAATCAAATTGAGGGGTTTTATCCTGGTATTCAGACTGCGCCAGGGACCAGAACCGAGCATCACATCTTTCAGGCGCCCGGTTACCAAGGGAAAATTGCTGTAATACCCGCATTTACTCGTAGTTTGTGTGGAAACTGCTCGAGGATTAGGGTGACTGCTGACGGCAACATCCGTAATTGCCTCTATTCTGATAACGAATATGGATTGAGGGAGCTGCTACGCGCTAATTGCAGTGATGATGATATTGCTGACACCTTCCGCAAGGCCTTCTCAGAAAAAGAAAAAGATGGTTTTGATGCAAAAAAGGCATCGTCCGCGCAGCGTGTCGGTTTGACGGATGTCGGCCGGGTTAGTATGACCCAAATTGGCGGATAGACCTTATGTAACTCGCTAAGTTGGTGCGTTTTTGTGTGAGCAGACGTAGACGTAGCTTTGTTTATTTTACATCGAAAATTTCAAGAGAGTAGGGATGATGAGTGAACTGACCCATTTTAATGCTTCCGGTGAGGCCCACATGGTTGATGTAGGCGCTAAAGCGGAAACCGTGCGTGAAGCAGTGGCGGAGGGTCGAATTTTTATGGAGTCGACGACTTTGGACAGGATTATTCAAGGTAACCATAAAAAGGGTGACGTTTTAGGGATTGCTCGTGTAGCAGGTATTATGGGGGCGAAAAAGACCTCTGATTTAGTGCCCCTTTGCCATCCCATAATGCTGACTAATGTAGAGCTGGATCTAACTCCAGAGCTGGAGCAAAGCGCTGTTTACTGCCAAGTCAAGGTTCGCTGCAAAGGCCAGACAGGTGTTGAGATGGAGGCCCTGACGGCGGTACAGGTTGCGCTGTTAACCATCTATGATATGTGTAAAGCGGTTGATCGCGGCATGGTGATAAACGGGGTTGGATTGCTGGCAAAGTCTGGCGGCAAGTCAGGCACTTGGCGGCGTGAAGCCAAGTAAGAAGGGGGGGTAAAAATGAACGTTACTGTTAGATATTTTGCTAGCATGCGCGATCGCATGGGGCGGGCAGATGAGGTGGTCTCTGTTGATGGCGTATCTGCAACTATAGCGGATGTGTGGTCGAAAGTTTCTGACGGGGCACCGATGCCTGATAGCACTCTGATTGCAGTAAACATGGTTTATACGGATGTGTCGGCGGTGGTTAAAGATGGTGATGAGCTAGCATTTTTCCCACCAGTAACAGGGGGTTAGTGGCATGAAAGTTGTTGTTCAAGAGGCATTATTCGATCCGTGTCGAGCAGTGGCTGATCATCAAAACTCACTTCCTCGTGGTAAGCATGGTGGGGTTGTGACGTTTGTCGGCACTATGCGTGACTTTAATGACGGCCATGACGTAACTGCCATGCGGCTTGATCATTACCCTGGCATGACCGAAAAGCACATTGAACAGGTGTGTGAAGAGGCGGGCCAGCGGTGGGAGATCATCGATAGCCTTGTTGTTCACCGCCATGGTGATATGCAGCCAAACGATGCCATTGTTCTTGTTGCCGTGTGGGCGGCGCATCGCGCTAATGCTTTTGATGCGTGTCGATTTATCATAAATTACTTGAAGGAGCGCGCGCCGTTCTGGAAATGTGAGACCACTCCTGCAGGGGAAAAGCGCTGGGTGGAGCATAACTCGCGCGATCCAAAGGCCGAGGTGGAGGTATTTAACCCCGCCCAACGTCCGTCTTAAAATGGGCGCTGCTGCTGAGAATGAATTTTGTTAGTGATTAAGGCGGTAGCGTGAGGGATAAAGAGCTTAAAACAAGGGTCATTTTTGTTCGTCATGGGGAGACAAATTTTCCGCTTGATAGAATATATTGCGACGACCGTGAAGATCCGCCCTTAAATGAATTTGGCGCGGAACAGGCTCAGGATGCAGCAGAGAGTTTGAGTGGCATGCGGGTGGCTGCGGTGCATGCTAGTCCATGCGTGCGCACCCAAATGACCGCGCAAGCCATCGCTGCAAAGCATGGCGGTTTGAACATTACTCTTGAAAATAGTTTGCGTGAGCGTCATTTTGGCGTGTGGGAAGGCTTGTATTTTAACGAAATAGAGAGAGACTTTCCGGCCGAATACCTGGCCTGGAAGAAAAACCAGGCAGCTTTTAAGCCGGAGGGTGGTGAATCGGTTTATGATTTACTGGGGCGTGTTACTACTAAGCTGAATGAGCTTGTTGCACGATATCGCGGCGAGACGATAATCGTTGTGGCGCATGTGGGGCCAATCAGGGTACTTGTATCTGAGGCAGTGGGTTTGCCAGTTGAATCCTACCGACAGCTTCAGATAGATCCCGCTTCAGTCACAATTATTGATTACGGTATTTCGCAAAATAATCTAATACTATTGAATTGTCATGCGAGGCATTGGAATAGCAGGTAAGCATGGCTTTTTGGGCGGCGATCCTAAAGATGGTTTCGTGATGGCCGATATAATAAGGTTATGACATTGACTTGACGTGGCCTCGGTGTAAGTGGTACAACTATCAACGTAGTAGGTTGGTGGTTATGCATAAAAGGGGTGTAAAATCCCTGTTTGCTAGTATTAAATTAAGTTTATAGGAGGCTTCAAATGAATAAGTCATATAAAGCAGCGACATCGGTAGGTACGGTGGCGTTAGTGCTTTCTGGTTCTCTGATGGCGGCCGCGCCACCAGCATTCGATACTTGGACGGTCAGCAACGGTACTATTACCCCGGCTACATGTGCAACCGGTTTTACTTGTGGCGTAGCCCTGTCTGATAGGGGATTTTACCAGCGCCAGATTACTGAAACTGCGGGGGGCGCTGTTTATTTTCAGACGATTATCACTGAAAATGATGCCACTGCTACCACTCCGGCGGGTCTGAATGCTTTGATTTTCGCAGACGAAAGTTATGTGCGTACCGGTAACGTCAATGGTCTTTCTGATAAACAGCGTATCTCTGAGGTTCGGTTTAATAGCGGTACTACCGGCCCTACTACAACCTTCAGGGCTTCTACAACCTTGAACGCTGGGTGGGCAGGTAATACCCTGAATCTGTCTCAGTCTCTTAGAGATAGTGGGGATACCTTTCAAACTGACTTTCTATTCCGTCAAGAAGGTGATTCCTCAGTCGCTAATGGTGTGACAGGGAAGGGTATGAAGATTACTGCTTTTGTGCCAATTGCAGTCGCTGCAGTGGGCGGAGCGGTTACTGACAAGCAAGATTTTGTACTGGTTAGCATGCAGGGTGACTTTACCCGTGGGGGTCCTGCAAATATCACAATTCCGGGGCAAACTCCACTGACTTGGGTCAAGGATACGGTCAAGGGTAATGGCGGTATGATTGGTAATGAGATCAAGGCTGTCTATGTTGGCCAGAATTTGAGTCAAATCGTAGGGCAGTCTTTTGGCTTTGAGTCGTATGATAACTTGACCTCGCCCGCTAATGATTTTATATCGACGTTTAGTTTGACAGCAGTTGCCCCAACTCAGTGGACTGCTGCTGCTGTATTTGGTGATCTGGTTACTAGTGGAACTATTACAGATCCATTCACGCCTTGGCCTTAGTTGATAGTTGTTATAAGGTCTTTAGTTGAAAAAGAGGGGGGCGAAAGCCCTCCTTTTTTTATGCCGATGAGGCAGCGAAATTAGGCTAAGTATTTGATTGTGTGCCTAGTTACTGATTGTGGTTATAAAATTGTGGTGAGTTTGTATAAGGAGAAGCTATGAGCTGGGGTGTTGTATGTTCGTTAATGGTGATGGCTGTATTGTCCATTTCTCCAGTGATAACGATGGCGATGGAGTCAACTGCACATGATGTTGTGAGTCATTGTGAATATAAAAATCCGGGTGAAGACCAGTCGTCGCGATTATCGGTAACGTTGATCGACAAGGATGGCAATGAGCGCAAGAGTATATATGAGAGGCTGTGGAAGAATTATCACGGCAAAGAGACGCACCTGGATAAAATGGTGCTTTATACGGAATTTCCGCCTGATGCCAAGGGCACGGGTTTTATGCGCTGGGGTTTTACGGCGGCATCGGGGAAGTTGGCTGATCAATGGTTGTATCTGCCGCATCTGAGGAAAATACGCCGTGTTTCTGTGCGTGA
>JAYUTP010000062.1:0-5657 GCA_043755075.1 Tenderia sp. (SeqCode) | reverse complement strand
ACCTGTTTATGAATATAGTGGGTCAAGCTTAATACAAGCTTACAGTCTGAACTGCTAGAAAACGTCGGTAATAAAAAAGGCCGCTACAGCGTGTTTTCTGTCGCGGCCTTGATGATGTTGGGGTGGGGTTAGCGCTGTTCGCGAACGAACTGAATGTCGAGAATCTGCATGTGGGTGAGTAGTCCGGCATCTTGAATCGGTAGGACGATGGCATCTTCGCCTGATTCATTGTGGTGCGAGTGCCACCAGCCAGGTGGGGTGACGAAGAGCGAGCCTGACGTCCACATTGCCTTGATGGGGTTGATGATATGGCCGTTGTCGTCGATCTTTTCGCCGATCAGGGTGTAGGTGTTTTCACCGGCGGTGATGCAAAAATCGATGGCTACGGAGTTGTGACGGTGGGGCAGCTGGTTAACACCGGCGGGCAGGATGTTGTAAAGCGACCAGAGGGTGTGCGTCAGCGTTTTGGTCAGCGGGCAGGCGGGGTTGCCGAATAGGATGCCGATGCGGTTGCGTGTCAGGGCATCGGGGGCGCTGCGCTCTTGCATCACGCGGGCCTGAATCTGTTCGTGGGTGAAGAGGACTGGCTGGAACTGCTGCTTGTTGGCAACAACGCCCAAGTAGTTGAGAACGGGGGCGTCGGTGACCCAATAGATGGCGCTGTCGGCGCTGGCCGAGTGGCTTGCCTTTTCAGTCGTTGGGACGACGAAAAGATCACCTTCGGACCATTGGGTGGTGCCCCATTCGGTGACTGTGGAGCCGCAGCCTCGGATAACGTAGAACATTTCGGAGGTGGCATTGGCGGCGGTTTGTAGCGACTCACCGGCGCAGATACGCAGAAAGTTGGCCAGCAGATTGGGGGTGGTGGCCGGGTAGCGGGTTTTCAGGTCTGCGGCGAGGTCGAGTGGGATGATGCGGGTCTGGCCATTGCGATGCAAGGCGCTGTCAAAGCCCTTGACCTCGATCTTCGGCATATTTGGATTGCTGGCCGACATATATTCGTAAAACTGCGCGGCGGCGCTCCATTCGGCGTTGTTGGTCTGTGAGGCGGATGCCAGAACGTGGCTTTTCATGAGGCTTACCTGACTAAAAATATTCGTGGACAATTACGGGCTGAGGGCAATGGGGCGGCATTTTAACAAAAAAGCGCTGACTATTTCTGTAAATAGCTCGTGAGACGGTTGCGCCAGCCTGGCAGCCAGCGCGATTCGTCACGACTGGCGTTTTTGACTCGGCGGGTGAGGGCAACATCGGCAGCCGCAACAAACTCACTCATTGTGTCGCTTTTGCCGGGCATGGACTCGAGTACTTGCAACAACCCCCAGCCCTGATGGTTGTAACGCTCTTTGGGCGATGTCCCTTCACCCTTGAAGTTGACGTAATCGATGAGTGCATAGAGCCCATTCGGGCTGTTGGCGACGCGATAGAACTGCTGCTCGACATGCTGCCGTTTTGCCTCATCACCCAGGGTGGCGAGCATCTTCGGCAGCGCGGCTTCCATTCTTTTAACGATAACGGCGGTCTGTTGCGGAATGGTGTCTTGCAGCAGCTGGCGTAGCTCTCTCATCCGTGGGCTGTCGATGTCGGCATAAAAGGCGTCGCGACTGTGCCAGGGGGCGGAGGGGTTGTTGCGCAGCCATGGTGGCAGGGTGCGCTGCTGTTGCAGTGTTTGCAGCAGTTGCGGAAAACTCTCTTCAAAGGGGCCAGTGACTCCAGTGGGATACCAGATGAAGTGACCGATCCCCAGCGATGGAAACTCCTCACCCTTGTTCCAAACGGTTAGATTTTCTACCTTGCCCAGGCCTTCATTGCGCCAGATTTTTTGGCCAATCGCCATGGCCGCATCGCTGCTCAATTGCAGTGCTGGTGGTGCTGCCAGTGACGTGAGGGGGAGGAGCGAAAAGAGGAGTGTGGTGATTATGGTTTTTAGCATGGCGGCGTTATTGTATAGCGCCACCATGGCGTACAACAGTGATTTATTCTCCAGGAACGGTTTCCGCCGGTGGCGGTGGCAGATATACTCTGCCGATAATCAAAAGATTGCAGAGGTTTATGGCAGCACAACTTTTTAATCTCCGGGGGGTGCCGGACGATGAAGCCGATGCGATCCGCGCCCTGTTGCAGGATCACGCCATCGACTTCTACGAAACACCCGCCGGCAATTGGGGCATCTCCATGCCCTCGATCTGGATTAATGATGAAAGTCAGCTGGAACAGGCCCGTGTTCTTATCGAACAGTATCAGCAGCAGCTCATCAACCGTGACGATGCGCCACCGCGCAGCCTTGCCGCGATGATCGGCGAACACCCGCTGCGCTATTTGGCCTACCTCGCACTTGTTGTCCTGCTGCTCTATATCTCTATCAGCCCATTTTTGAAGATAGGCAGACTGTGATGGCGCGACTGCTGGGGATAGCGATCCGCAAACGGCCCAAAGATCCCATGGTGATACTGCAAAGCACCGTGGTCACGGTCGATCATGGTGTCGCCAGTGATTTTCGCGGCAAGCCCGGCAAACGCCAGGTGACGGTGCTGAGCCGCGAAGGGTGGGAGCGTGCCTGTGCTGAAGTGGGCGAGGCGCATGCCTGGTATGAGCGCCGCGCCAATCTATATATAGAGGGGTTAGTGCTGCAACATAGCCAGGGGCGGGTGCTGCAGATTGGCGAAGTCCGCCTTAAAATCATGCAAGAGACCGACCCGTGCGAACGCATGGAACAGCTCACCTCCGGACTTTTTGCCGCACTGGCGCAAGAGTGGCGTGGCGGCGTCTGTTGCCGGGTGCTTAGCTCTGGCCAAATCAGCGTGGGTGACGAGGTAGTATTGACCGATGACAACCCATAACGACGTGCAGATCATCGCCGAAACCCGGCAGTGGGTGAATGACATTGTCATTCGTCACAACCTCTGCCCCTTCGCCCACAAACCGTTTCGTAATGATGCAATTCGCTACCGCGTAAGCCACGCCAGCACGGCAGATGAGCTGATGGATGATCTGATCGACGAACTCCTGCGGCTGCGCGATGCTGATACCAGCAAGATCGAAACCACCCTGCTCATTGCCACTAACTGCCTGCGCGACTTTGAACATTACAACCAGTTTCTCGATGTTGTCGATATGCTCATCGGCCAGTTCGACCTGGAAGGGACCATTCAGGTCGCCAGCTTCCATCCCGACTATCAGTTTGCTGATCTCGACTATGCCGATGTGCGCAACTATACCAACCGCTCGCTCTATCCCATGTTCCATCTGATACTGGAGGAGAGTATCGAGCGCGCCCGCGCCAGCCACCCCAATGTCGAATCTATCCCCAACACTAATATGAAACTACTGGAAAAGATCGGCCTCGAAGAGATCCGCCGCCAACAACAGAATTGCCGTATGCAGGAGAAAGAAAATGAGTAAAAAACTCGATGATATCGTCGCCGAAGCACGCCGCAACCGCGACAATCGCGAACAGGGCTACCGCGAAAAGTCACTCAAAATGTATCCTTGGATCTGCGGTCGCTGCACCCGTGAGTTCACCCGCACCAATCTGCAAGAGCTCACTGTCCACCATCGTGACCACAACCACGATAATAACCCGGAGGATGGCAGCAACTGGGAGCTGCTCTGCATCTATTGCCACGACAACGAACACTCGCGCCTGATCGACAGCGCCGGTACCCGCGACAGGCCAAGCAAAACAGTAACCGCCAGCCACAATCCGTTCGCCAATTTGGCGGGACTGCTCAAGGACAAAAAGTGATTAGGTTAACAAGATGGCTGATATAGAGTTCGCCGTAAATGAAATCGCTAGACCATTGCTATTGCTGTGCGCTACTGGCTTAACCAGCTTTATTTTCCCGCTTTTTGCAACGACCTCGAGATGAACGTTGACAGCGGTCTCACGGGCCAGCGTGGCGATTCGATTATGATAAGTGTCCATCGGTCACTCCGTCGTTATCCCGCGCAGCAGGAAAACTGCTTCACGTCCTTGGTAAAGGTCTGCGCGCACAGCTTCAGTCCCTCGACCATCGCCAGGTAGGGGGACAGCTGGTCAGCTCTTTAATGGATAACGTAAGCTTACTTCCGTAGTTATGTACGGAGTCAATCGATATGGAAAATAATTTGGAAAACCTGACCATCGGCGTCTTTGCTAGGGCGGCCGGGGTCAACGTGGAGACCATCCGCTTTTATCAACGCAAGGGCTTGTTGCCGGAGCCGGACAAACCTTACGGCAGTATTCGCCGTTATGGCGAGACGGATGTGACGCGGGTGCGCTTCGTGAAATCAGCTCAGCGGCTGGGATTTAGCTTGGACGAGGTCGCCGAACTGCTGCGCCTAGAGGATGGCACCCATCGTGAGGAAGCCAGCAGCCTGGCCGAGCACAAACTCAAGGGTGTACGTGAGAAACTGGTGAACTTGGTGTGTATGGAAGCCGCGCTGTCCGATCTGGTGCGTGCCTGCCATGCGACGAAGGGAACTATCTCTTGCCCTCTGATCGCGTCGCTGCAAGAGGATAATGTCGGTGCAGTGTGATCGACGACCGCTCGGGCTTAAGGTACTTTAAATTCCAAACGCTGAAACAAGCTCAGATGTGTTGCCGTGCGTTGCAGTTTAGTGGGTTCCTTGGTACTTTGCCTCCCCTCTGGGGCTGTTTGCTTTACATGATATTCAAAAGGTGTCTCTGTGGTGACTATTTTTCGCGTTGTTATGATCTCCCTTTCACTGATGCTGGTTGCGTGTCAGAACCAATCTTCGTCACCAGCAAACGCGCCCGCTAATTTCACGGTGACAGCCGGTGAAAACCGTGTCGTTTTAAGCTGGGAGGCTGTGCCCGGTGAAACCTATTGGGCTTATTACAAGGTGGGTGCCACTGTTACAACCAGCGATCACGATTACATTAGTAGGGGGGTAACTTCTCCAGCGATTATCACCGGCAACGGACTGGTAAATGGTGCGGAATATGCGTTTATCATTGCCGCCAGCAACAAGCATAGTAAGATTGGGCCCGCCTCATCGGTGGTGACTGCTACGCCACGGCTAATTGATTCAACCGTGCAGTGGGGCGTGGGTACCTCTCTCACCGGCAATGCGCTCAAGGGTGTGGCATCTAACAGCAAGTACTTCGTGGCAGTTGGTGATGCAGCTTCGGTGTTTAGTGCGCCATATAGCTACACCGCTGCCGGCGGCGTTACTGCCTGGAGTCAAGCCACAACACTGCCGGTCTCGGCGGCCACTGATTTCAGCGCTGTGATTTACGATGGTTCGCAGTTTGTGCTGTTGGGCCGCGATGGTTCGATTGTCATCACCAGTGACCAGATCAACTGGATAGCACGCACTGCCATTGCTGGTGCTCCGCTGATGAATGGCTTGGCCTACGCTAGCGGGATTGGTTATGTTGCGGTTGGTGCAGGGGGTGCTATCTATAGGAATACCACTGGTGGCATCACGGCTGATTGGGCCGCCGTGAGTTCGGGGGTTACTCAGGATCTGTATGGTGTCTCCTATGTGAATGGCCGGTTCGTGGCGGTCGGCGCTGGCGGTACCCTGTTGACCAGTACCGATGGCCTTACCTGGGCGGCACCAGCATCAAATACCAGCAATAGTCTGCGCCGTGTCGCTTTTGGTTTGACCAGTACAGGTAATACCATTTATGTGGCAGTGGGTGATGCCGG